>JADLFD010000661.1 GCA_020845805.1 Verrucomicrobiales bacterium
TCGGCCAGCGCGTGGTCATCACCCGCACCAGCGAACAGGCCGGTGAACTCGGTTCACGCTTCGCGCGGCTCGGCGCCGAGACCCTCGAAATCCCGACGATCCGCGTCATCGCCCCCACCGAACGCACTCCCATGATCGAGGCCCTCGCCGGCCTCGGAGAGTATGATTGGATCGTCTTCAGTAGCGCCAACGGCGTCGACGCCTTCTTCCACGCCATCTTCGCCGCCTTCGAAGACATCCGTACCCTCGGTCAACTGCGCCTCGCCGCCGTCGGCTCGTCCACCGCCGCACGACTCAAACAACTCCATCTCAAGGTCGACGCGGTGCCCACCGAGTTCGTCGGTAAGAACATCGCCGCCGCCATCGGCGCAACCGAAAGCCTCGAAAACCTGCGCCTCCTCGTCGCGCGGGCCCAGAACGGAAACCCCGACCTGTGCGGCGAACTCGAGAAGCTCGGCGCCATCGTGGACGATGTCGCCTTCTACCAGACCGTCCCCGAGACCGAAGACCGCTCCGGCGACGCCGCCGCCCTCGTCGAGCGCGGCGCGGATTGGATCACCTTCACCAGCTCCTCCACGGTGGAGAACTTCCACCGGCGCTTCGACCTCCCCGCGTTGGTGAAGAAACATCCGCACCTCCGCTTGGCCTCCATCGGGCCGGAAACCTCCAAGACGCTCCGCGCCCTGGGGCTCGCTCCCCACGTGGAAGCCAAACCGCACACTCTCGACGCTCTCGTGGAGGCGGTCCTCAAGGCGTCGAAGTCGTAGCGCCGCCCTCCCGACCACGCCTCCCCGCTCCCGCCACCCGCCTCGGTGGCGGTGGGAGCATCCTCCATCTCCTCCCGAATCAACGAGGACTTCCCGTCCGCGCCGAGAGCCCCAGCGCCTCGCGCGCCACACGGCCCATCACCCTCCCCGCCGCCGCAGACCGCGCCGCCGGCCCCTCCCCCGAGCCACGCCAGGCCATCTCCCCCTCGAACACCACCGCCTCCAGCGAAAGCGTGCCTCCGGCCGTCACCCGCGCCCACGCCGCGATAGGGCTGTGACATCCGCCCCCAAACCCGGCGAGAAAAGCGCGCTCGGCCTCCACACACCACCGCGTCTCCGCGTGATCCACCGCCCGGCACACGGCACGGACCCGCGCATCCCCTCGCCGGCATTCCAGGCCGATCGCCGCCTGCCCCGGCGCCGGCAGCATCGTGCGCGCCGACAGCAGCACCGCCCCCACCTTCCCGGACCACCCCTCGCCGTCGAGTCCCTCGGGAGCCGTCAAGATGCCCCCTGCACCACGGCGCACGCCCAGCCGCGACAACCCAGCCCAGGCCAGGATGGTGGCGTCGATCTCCCGGGATTCCGCCAGCTTGCGCAGTCGCGTCGGAACGTTCCCGCGAATCTCCACAAACCGCAGGTCGGGCCGCGCCGCCTTCAACTGGGCCACCCGGCGCGTGCTCGAGGTCGCCACCGTCGCGCCCCGCGGCAGGTCCATCAACCCCTTCGCCGCCGCCAACCTCCGCCCGGTGCGACGCGTCACCAGCACGTCCCGCACGTCCGCTCGCGGCAAGGTGGCCCCCAGGCACAACCCCTCCGGCAGCTCCGTCGGCAGATCTTTGAGACTATGCACCGCCAGATCCGCCCGCCCGCGCAACAGCGCCACTTCGAGCTCTTTCGTGAACAATCCCTTCGGAAGATCCGGCGCCGGACGATTCATGGACGCCGCCTGACGCCGATCCCCGGTGGTCTTGATCACCACCAGTTCAAATCGACGCCGCGGAAAGGCGCTCGCGCACAAGGCGAGCACGGTGTTCGCCTGCGCCATGGCCAGCGCACTGCCCCGCGTGGCAATGCGGACCACCGCCCCGCTGGGCGCCGCCTTGTTCCCCACCTTGGCCGACTTGGCCGACTTCGAACCTTGAGGCTTCATGATGCGTAAGCTGAAAAACCAAACCCGATTCCGAGTACGAAACCGATTGCGAAACGGAAGTTAAGACGTTCGAGGAGGCAGCACTCCCCCGGTCACGCGGGGGCCGACATCGGATTCGATCCGGTCGGACGCGGGCGTGAGACGTCCTCGACCAACCCTGCCGCCTTTTCGCGGATCAGAGCCTCGCACCGCGCCACCTCGGCCTCGCGCTCGCGACGATGCGCGTCCGCGATGGCCTGGAGATCGTCGACGTTGAACAGATAGACATCAGGCAGCCCGATCACCGCCGGGTCCACATCCCGCGGCACCGCGAGATCGATCAAAAGCAGCGGACGCCGGTGCCGTTTCACCATCAACTCCCGCACCCGATCCTCCTCGAGGATGTAGCCCGGAAAGGAGGTGCTGCTCACGATCACGTCCACCTTCGCCGCCGTCTCCGACCAGTCGCCGATGGCCACCGCGGGATCTCCCAGTTCCAGCGCCAGGGCCTGCGCCTTTTCCGGCGACCGATTGCTGATGAACACGCTGCGCGCCCCGCGCGAGATCAACGCGCGCGCCACCTTCTCCCCCGTCTCCCCCGCACCAATCACCAGCACGCTCCGCCCCTCCACCGTCTCGAACACGCGCTCCGCCAACTCCACTCCCACCGAGGCGACCGAAATACCGCCGCGCTGGATCAGCGTCTCGGAACGCACCTGCTTGGATACGTTGAAGGCCCGTTGGAACGCCTTGTTCAGCCGTGCCCCCGTCGCCCCATGCTGCCGCGCCAATTCATACGCCTTCTTCAACTGGCCCAGGATCTCCGTCTCCCCCAGCACCATCGAATCCAGGCCGCTCGCCACACGGAACAAATGCTCCACACTCGCCGGCTCGCGCATGAGGTACATCGCCCCCTCCGGCGGCATGCCCTGGTGGCGGCTGTGCTCCACAAAGAATCGGCGGATCGCGTCACCCAACGCATCGTCCCCCACGGCGTACAACTCCACCCGGTTGCAGGTCGAAAGCCACACCGCCTCCGCCGCACCACACGCGGTCTTCAGTCGATCCAAGGCCGGCGGAATGGCCTCCTGCCCCACCGAAAAGCGCTCCCTCACCTCGACGGGAGCGGTGCGATGACTCAGGCCTATGCAGTAAATCGCCATGCGCGGGTTCAGTGATGCGACGGAGACAGGAGATTCGTGCCCCAAAACGTCAGCATGACGAAGGCAAAAGTGCCCA
>JADLFD010000662.1 GCA_020845805.1 Verrucomicrobiales bacterium
CCGCAGTCGTGCTCTTGGCCGGCGTGCTTGGCCTGGCACGCGCGGGATGGGCTGCGGCCCCAGTGCTCGAGCACCTCCATCCCGCGGGTGCAGCCCAGGGGGCGTCCGAGGTGATCCTGCTTTCCGGTAAGTTCGACTCCTGGCCAGTTCAGACCTGGATTTCCGGCACGGGCGTCACCCTGGTGTGCGAGACGAATCGCGGCCAGGTGCGGTTCGAGGTGGCCCAGGACGCCGCGGTGGGTCCGCGCCTGGTGCGTGTCTACAATGTGGAAGGCTGCAGCGAACCGCGGTTCTTCGTGGTGGGGGGAGGTCGGGAGCGTCGGGAAATCGAGCCCAACGACCGGTTCAGCGCGGCGCAGGGGGTGGAGGAATGTCCGGTGACGTTCAACGGGCGGCTCGATAAGAACGGAGACGTCGATTCGTACCGGGTTCGTCTGGCGGCGGGGGAAGCGCTGGAGGCTCGATTGGACGCGTTCGTGCTGATGAGCAAAGTGGACGCCGTGCTGCGCTTGGTGGATGAGCAGGGCCGACAGTTGGCGTGGAACCACGACGCGCAGGCTTTTGATCCGGTGCTGCGATGGCGGGCGACGGAGGAGCGATCGGTCATCGTTCAGGTGTTCGGATTCAAGTATCCCGCCGATGCCTCCATTCAACTGACCGGCGGCGAAGGGTGCGTCTATCGGTTGCACCTGGCGACGTCCGCTTCGGGTGAGGACCCGCTCACGCAGTGGGCCGGGCCACGCGAGGTTGAGCCGAACGACGCGGCCGCGGACACCCCGATGGCCCTTCCGTTGACCGTGGTGGGTGAGATCGCGCCGGCGGGCGACATCGACCGTTATCCGGTGCAACTCGAGGCGGGGGATTCCTTGGATCTCGGGCTCATGGCGGCTGGTCTCGGATCGCCGCTCGATGCCTGGATCGCGTTAGAGGACGGCGCAGGCAAGGAACGATGGCGTGTCGATGACGGCGAGGGGACGCGGGATCCCGTGGGAAATTGGAAGGCGCCGGAGTCGGGGCGGTTTGTCGTGGTCGTGGGCTCGGTGACCCGGCAGGGGGGCGAGGCGTACCGGTACCGACTTTCGGTGAGCCGTGGAGTTCCGCGCGTCGAGGCCAGTTTGAGTGTGTCGACGCTGGTGCTGGGGGCGGGCGCGACGAATGAGTTGAAGGTTCAGTGGAAGCGGTGGCACGGGCACACCAACGCGGCGTACCTGGAAGTTCGTGATCTGCCGGAGGGCGTGACGGCGCCACCCGTCGCCGCGCCCGCAGGGGACGGCGAGGTCGTGGTGAAACTGGTTGCCACTGCCGAGGCGGCCGCCGCCTCCGGTCCGGTGCGGGTGGTCTGTCGGGAAACTACCGCGGGGCCGGCAACTGAGATCCCGGTCCCCGTGGTTCTCGTCAGCCGTGGGGAGAACAACGGCGTGCCCCAGGGTTACAGCCGGTTATTGATCGAACGGTGGAATGACGTCTGGCTCACCGTGACCAACGCGACCACGAGCAGCAACGTGGTGGCCGCCACGGCCGCGGCGGCCGCGACGAAATAGAACGATGTCCCGTGCTGGGGGGCCTCTTTGGGGTCATTGAGACTGCGCGTCGCCGGCGTACCCTGGCCGGGTCATGGATGGCATCGTTTCCTCGTTTTCGGTCCGGCGCTCGCTGCTGTTGGCGCTGGTCGTGGTTCTCGCCCGCTGGCTCGCAACCCCCGCTTCCGCGGATGCGGTGCGTCCGCCGGCTCCATGGTTGGAACCCCTGGGTTCCTATCGGCATCCCATCAAGACAGGGAATCCGCAGGCCCAGGCCTATTTCGACCAGGGCATGCTGCTCCTGTACGGATTCAACCACGCCGAGGCGATCCGTTCGTTCGAGGCGGCCGCCGCGCTGGATCCCGAGAGTGCCATGCCGCACTGGGGGGTCGCCTATGCGTACGGTCCGAACATCAACCGCCCCATGGATCCGACGGCGGTGCCCCATGCCTGGCGCGCGTTGGAGGAGGCGAGGCGGTTGGCTCCGCAGGCCACTCCGCGGGAGCGCGATTACATCGAAGCTCTCACCCGCCGTTATGCCAAGGAGGCTCCCGCGGATCGGGCGCCGTTGGATCGCGCGTATGCGGAGGCGATGCGCGAGGTCATGACCAAGCATCCCGACGACCTGGATGCGGCGGTGCTGTTTGCGGAGGCGGTGATGGACACCATGCCCTGGGACTACTGGCAGGCGGACCGACGTCCGAAACCCGAGGCGCAGGAGATCATCGCCGTCCTGCGGTCGGTCCTGCGGCGGGATTCCGAGCATCCGGGTGCCCACCATTTCTTCATCCATGCGATGGAGGCGGGGCCGACTCCGGAGGATGCCCTGCCCAGCGCCGATCGGTTGCGCCAGTTGAATGTGGGCACCGCGCACCTGGTGCACATGCCCTCGCATATTTATGCGCGGACCGGCCGGTATCACGATGCCATCGACGTGAACGAGGCCGCGGCGCGGCTCGATGAGCGGTACCTCGCCCTCTGTCGTGCGCAGGGCTTTTATCCCGCCGTCTATTATCCGCATAACCTGCATTTCATCTGGTTCGCCAATCTGATGGCCGGGCGCGCTTCCGAGACGCTACGCCTCGCCGGGCGGATGGAGGCGCTGGAGCGGGACGCGCGGTGTGGGCCCTCCGCCTGGTTGGAGGCACCGCGATTCCGGCATCTGCAGGCCATCAGCCTGGCTCGCTTCGGTCGCTGGTCGGAGTTGGAAGCGCTGGCGGAACCGGAAGTCTCGATGCCTGTCGATGCCGCGCTCTGGCATTTCGCGCGTGCGCAGGCTTCCGCGGCACGAAGGGATGCCTCGACCGCGGAACAGCACTGGACGGCCTTCCGCGCCAAGGCCGGACTGGAGGCGGTGAAGGCGATGGAAAACCCGGCTCTACCCGTGACGCGCATCCTCGCGGTGGCGGATGCCTTGCTCGCCGGCCGGGTTTCACTCGCGCGCGGGGAGACGGATCGCGGTCTGGATTTCCTGCGGCGCGCGGTGGAGCGCGAGGACGAACTCCCCTACATGGAGCCGCCCTTCTGGCACGCTCCCACGCGCCAAACCCTGGGCGCGGCCCTGCTGGCCGCCGACCGGCCCATCGATGCCGAAGCCGTGTTTCGCGCGGATCTGGAACGCAACCCGCGGAACGGTTGGTCACTGCACGGACTGCGCGAATCCCTTCGACGGCAGGGACGCGAGGAAGCGGCGATCCGCGTGGACCGGGAGTTCGCCGCCAGTTGGTCGCGTGCCGATGTCGTGCCGGAGTTCGCCTGGTACTGATCCACGGGCTGATCCCGCCGGACTTGCGTCCGGCGCGGTCCTGCGGGAGAAGGACTCATGCGCACGCCTGAGACCCGGTTCCTCCGAAGCGTGGCCGCGGTGATCCTGACGGCCATGCTGATGGTGGGAGGCGCGTCTGGGGCACACAGCGCCGAGGCGAAGGAGATGAATCGCCGGCTCGGCCGCGGGATCAATCTGGGGAACGCCTTGGATGCCCCGACCGAAGGAGCCTGGGGCATGCGGCTTGAGGCGGATTATTTCCGGCGCATCAAGGAGGCGGGATTCCAGTCGGTGCGCCTGCCCGTTCGCTGGTCGGCGCACGCCGGGGAGGTGGCGCCCTACACCGTGGACGAGACCTTCTTCCAGCGCGTGGATTGGGCGCTGGACCAGGCGGCGACCCAGGGGCTGTTGGTGATGCTGAACGTGCATCACTACCGCGAACTGGATGCGAATCCGGCCGCGCACCGCGAGCGCTTCCTGGCGCTGTGGCGACAGATCGCGAAGCGTTACGCGGGGAGACCCGAGACCGTGTTGTTCGAGCCCTTGAACGAGCCGCACGACCAACTCTCCGACGACCTCTGGAATGCGCTGCTGCTCGACGTGCTTCAGGTGATCCGCGAGTCGAACCCGGAGCGCGTGGTGGTGTTTGGGCCGGGGAGCTGGAACAACTTCTCCCATCTGCCAACCTTGAAGCTGCCCGCGGCCGACCGCCGCATCCTGGTCACGTTCCACTACTACAATCCGTTTCCCTTCACCCACCAGGGCGCGAGCTGGGTGGGCACCAATCCACCTCCGCTGGGGCGGTCCTGGGAGGGCACCGCCGCGGAACTCGAGGCGATGGCTCGGGACTTCGAGGCGGCGGCGGCGTGGGCGCGACGCGAGGATCGCCCCCTGCACGTGGGTGAGTTCGGCTCCTACGAGAAGGCGGAGATGACGTCGCGCGCGCGGTGGACGCGGGCGGTACGCGACGCGGCGGAGTCGCGCGGCATGTCCTGGGCTTATTGGGAGTTCGGCGCCGGCTTTGGCGCCTATGATCGGCGCGCGGCCGCGTGGCGGGAACCGTTGCTCCACGCCCTGGTGCGTTGACCGTCGAGCGTGGGAGTTGGCCGGATCGGGACGTGTCGTCGCCGGGGCGCGATCCCTTAGGACGCCCCCTTGGATAGCAGCAGGGAGTTGAGGCTTAGAGGGTTGATCGATTTTGCGGGACACTTCCCTCAAAGTTTTTCAGACTTCCCGGCATGGACCCCGCCAAGTCCGTCCACGTTTCTC
>JADLFD010000663.1 GCA_020845805.1 Verrucomicrobiales bacterium
ATACCGGCTATCACTCGATGTCCACTGCAAGGGGTCCTGCGCGATCCCCGCCCGTGCCCGCACCGGCGGCGTGTCCCGGTTGACGCGCCTGGGCGCTCGTTCGTTCGGGGACAGAGCCTAGCGGCCCTTCACCACTTCCGCTCGACGTGGGCTGAATGCACTTGCGTCCATTTCGCCAGCGGCCGCACCGTCTATTAGCGCGGCTGCAAGATCGCCCGCGGCAAGGCTGGTCGTAATTCCGTAGCCTCCCAGCCCCGAGACATGGAACAGTCCGGGGATATCCGCATCCCAGCCAATTGTTGGCAGCCGGTCGGGAGCAAAGGTCCGCAGGCAGGCCCACGAGCGATGCAAGACGACGTCGCCCAGCCCAGGCGAGTAATTCAAAATCTTGTCGGCGAGAAGTTCGGCGGCCGCTGGATCGGGAGCCGGGACACCAGGTGGGTGTTCGGCCTCATCGCAGGGGCACATGAGCAATCCGCCGCTCTCAGGCCTTACGTAGTAGCCGGCGTCCAAGTCCCAAACAAACGGAGCGCCCCGAGGCATCGGTCCGGACGATCCGCCGGGCTCGCCGACGAACAGGTGCCGCCGCAATGGTTGGAGCGGAAGAGGGGACGATTCGCGTCCCAAGCGTCCAGCCCACGCGCCGGAGGCGTCCACCACGAGTTGTGTCCTCACCTCGCCACGCGCCGTCCGCACGCCGGCAACGCGACTGCCTTCCAGCAAGAGGGAACCCACCGTGCACTCGGTGATCACCTCAAAGCCGCCCTGTCTCGCCTCAGCGAGCAGACCGATCAGCAGCGCGTGGATGTCCACAATGCCATCGGTGGGGCAGAAGATTGCGTACCGAAAGGCGAACCCCTGAAGGAACGGGAAGCGTCTCCAGGCCTCGAGCGGAAGAAGAATCTCCGCCGGCACGCCATGAGCATGCAGTCCCGCCACCAGTTCGGAGGCGCTGGCGGTGTCGCCCTGACCAAGATATACACCACCAGTCCGGTGCAATACCGGTCGCCCCTCGAAGCACGTGCCCGCCAGCCTTCGCACACCTGCCACTGTTAGCCGCAGAAGTGCGGGATGCCGCTCTAATTGGCGGGCAATGGCCGCGTTGCGGCCGGAAGCATGAGTGCCGGGCAGCGGTTCCCGCTCCAGCACCAAGCCGCAATGGAGACCGGCCCGCGTGAGCGCGGCGGCAACGGACGCCCCCGCGATGCCCGCACCGATCACAACTGCGCCGGTTTGGGAGGGAAGGGCTGCACGCACATATTCAGGGATACCACGCCGTCGATCGCCTGACCGCCGTTGCCTGCGGGCCGGGCGTGTGTTTGCTCGCCTAACCCCACCCTGCACACAGCGTTGACGAGCCCATCCAGTCGTTCGAGATGGCGAAGAGCAGGTCGCCGGTGCTGTCGTAGGCCAGCCCCGACAAGAACCCTCTTCCCAGCGCGCCGACCGTCGTTAACGCGCCTCCCCCCAGCAGGGAGAAGGAGACCAGGCTCGAGTTGCCGAACGAGTCGTTCGCGATCCCATAGAACAGACCGTTGCTGCCTCGATAGGCCAGCCCGCCGTTCAACGCGAGAGACCCGTCGCCGAGGTCGAACAAGGGCGCCACTGTGCCCATCTCAGTGATCGACGTGAAGCTGCGAGGCACGAACGACACGTCGGGTCCGATCGAAAAGAACTCCGCACGCAGCGAAGCGGCGGGGAGGAGACCTAAAACGAGTAAGCACGCGGCCCTCAGGCCACCCCAACTCTTGCCGCGAGAGACTGCCGAACCGCCCAAACGCCTTCCTCCATGGCTGAGTTCCCACGTCCTGTCTGCCTCCTAAGGCCGCATCGAGCGAGTTCGCCCCGCTTCTTTGACCTCACACTGACATGCGAACGAGCCGGGGGAACGGACACCCGGTTCGGTTCCAGTACGTAAGGCCTGAAGCGCACCGGCGCGCGTTCGCGCATCGCATTTCCGCTGGGTGCATGCCGGGTGGTGTCGAAAGGCAGGCACGACGCCCCCGTGCCGCTACCGCCGCGCATGGCGGCTCCGGTTGCGCCGTCGCACCAGACGGTTAGCACGCCGCGGGGCCTACTGCCCCCAGCTATTCAAAAGCTGGATTCGGCTGTACTCATTTTGTGGCCGCGCGTTGGCGCTGCCGGCGAGCGCCTGCTCTCCCGACCAGTCCCACGACGGCTAACCCAACACCAAGAAGAAGCGCGGTGGCGGGTTCAGGAACCGACGCGGGCGCTTCGGCGGAACGCCAATAGTTGAAGCCGCTCTCCTGACCAATCAACGGAAGGTAGGCGTCTGGAGGCAACGGAAGCTCGTTCCCCTCGCTGTCGAACGCCTGGACGCCGGTAATCCCCAGCCATGTCAGGGTATGGCTGAAATCGGCGATACCAACGAGTGTGACGTTGCTCTCGGGGTTATACGCCTTGCTGCCGCCGGAGTTGGCGGTCGCTGCCAGTTCCAAGTCGAAAGTCGAATCCTTGTGGACAGTGAAGGAGTTCTTGACCACACCGTTCCAGACGCCGCTTTGCGCGACTTGGCCAGCCGAGTGCTGGGACCAGTTTCCACCGCCGCTGGAGTCGCCCAGGCGGTAGGCGTACGCCAAGCCTGCTGAACTCCC
>JADLFD010000664.1 GCA_020845805.1 Verrucomicrobiales bacterium
CGTGACGACGTGGTCCGATCGCGTGATCCTGTCCGAGGATGGAATCGTCGGGAATCGTGACGACCGCGTGCTGGGGACCTATTTGCATGAAGGCCTCGTGCCGGTGGGCGAGAGCTACAGTGTGACCCAGGTCATCGCCCTTGCGCCGGGACTGGAAGGACGCTTCACCGTCTTCGTGGTGGCCGATGTGGGCGATCAGGTCTTCGAGCATACCAACGTCCGCGCCAATCTCGGGTCCAAATCGCCGGTCGACGTGGTGCGCATTCCTTACGCCGACCTCTCCGTGGACGGTGTGACCGTGGAGGCTCTCGACCCGGTGGCGGGATTCCGCAATGGAGCACCGATCCGCGTCTCCTGGATCGTGTCCAATGTGTCGCCGAATGGAATCGGACCGACCAACGTCTCGAGTTGGACCGATTCGTTGTTCATCAGCGCCAGCCCCGACGGCGTGGGCTTGGTGCCCCTGGGAAGCCTGACTCACTTTGGCGCGTTGGGGCTGAAGGAAAGCTATTCGGCCTCGGTGGAACTCTCCCTCCCGCTGACCACGCCGGAGGGGTCTCACTACCTCTACGTTTCCACCCGCGGCCCGTTTGAGTTTGTTTACACCGACAACAACCGCCGGCGCGCGGACGCGATCCAGGTCGTTTACGTCGCGCCTCCCACCGGGGACCTGATTGTGGACTCGGTGACGGCTCCGGCTACCGCCGTGGATGGAGATTCCATCGACGTGACCTGGACGGTGCGCAATGCCGACGCCACAGGCGACGCTGTGACCGGAAGCTGGTTGGACACGCTCTATCTGGCACCCAACGGGGATTTCGCGCGGGCCACACCGCTGGCGAGCTTCCGTCAGGCCGAGGTGCTGGAGGCCGGGCGTTCCTACACCCGCACCGAGCGAGTCGCGCTCCCGCGTCATGTCCAGGGCGTCTACCAGGTCTTCGTGCGCACGGACGATGTGCGCGCGGCGTCGGGTGGGGAGGTGAGTGAGGACCTCGAGACCAACAATCTTGGCTTTGCGACGAACCCGACCACGGTCGCACTGCGCGGGCGTCCGAACCTCCTCGTGACCCAGGTTCTGGCGCCGGAGCGCGTGACCAGCGGCACGGTGATTGACGTCGAGTTCACGGTGACGAACGCAGGACCGGCAGCCACTCCGACCGGCGGTTCGCGTTGGACGGACTATGTTTATCTGTCCAGTTCCAACAAACCCGGCGGGATTCTGCTGGGAGCGCTGCAGAACGGCAGTGCCCTGGCCCCGGGCGAAGCTTACACGACCCGCGCCACCTTCACGGTGCGGCGCGAAGCGGCCGGGGAATACTTCATCGTCGTGGTCGCCGATGGAACCCTGGCCGTAGATGAGTTCCAGGGCGTGAACGCCCAGGGCGCCTCCATCGGCGAGGTCGACAATTTCAACGCTGATCCCATCTTCGTCGATGTCACGCCGGTTCCCCCGCCGGACCTCGTGGCCGAGTTCCTGACCGGTCCTCTCGACTCCTTCGACGGCAGCGCGATCACCGTGCGTTACCGGGTCAGCAACCTGGGCGCCGGCCGCACCGGCGCCAGCGGTTGGAGCGACAGCCTGTGGCTCCTCTCGGAAGGCTCACGACGTCCAGGCAAGGAAGGGGACATCTTCCTCGGCAACGTCGGGCATTCCGGAGCCCTCGACGTAGGCGCCTTTTACGAAGGGTCCGCCACCGTTCGCATCCCGCTGCTGGCCAAGGGAGGAACCTACTACCTCGTCCTCTGGGCCGACTCGGGCGATTCGGTGTTCGAACTCGCCTTCGATCAGAACCTGAACCCGTCGTTCCCCAACGACTTGGAAAGCAGCAATCTGCGGGCGACGCCGATCACCATCATCCCGACGCCGCCCGCGGACCTGGAGGTCACTCGGGTCGACGCGCCCGCCGCCGCCAAGGGCGGGGAGCAGGTCACCCTCCGCTACACCGTCGCCAACAAGGGCTCGGCACGCACGGATGGCGATCGTTGGGCGGAACTGATCTACGTCTCCCGGGACGGAACGCTCAAGAACGCCACCCTCGTTTTCGGAGTTCCCCATTTCGGAGTCCTGGAAATCGGCCAGTCCTACACCGAGTCCGTGACCTTCACACTTCCGCCCTCGGCGGAGGGTTCCTATTTCCTGGTCGAGACCAATGCCGATCCCAACCGTCTGGTCACCGCAGACACCAGCCTCCTCGCCCAGATCGCGGGCATCGTGCAACGTGCCGAGGAGCGGTTGGGCAAACCTCTGTCGGAAGCCCGCGGCGCGGATCTGCAGAACCTCGGCCGGAATGACATCCTGCGGCTCCTGACGGGAGACGGACAGGCCGGTCCGAAGCTGGTTTTCGAACGGGGTCTCACGGCCAACAATTTGCTGGGTGCCGCCAGCACCATCACGGATGCGCCGGCGGATTTGGTGGTGACCTCGATCGTGGTGCCGGCCACGTCGTTCTCCGGGGAACCCATCGATGTTTCCTGGACCGTCCGGAACCAGGGCGAGATGTCGGTGTGGTCGGGCACCCAGCGTTGGACCGACTAC
>JADLFD010000665.1 GCA_020845805.1 Verrucomicrobiales bacterium
CCGCCACGTTCACCGCGCCATCGAGGTTCACCGTCCCGCCCGCGAGGCCGAAGACAATCCGGTAGTTCGCACCATCCCCGGACACCACCCGCAGCGCATTGGTCCCGGCGTTGGCCGCCGGATTGAAATCCATCCCCACCTGCGCGCCGAGAATCAGCGGGGGTCCCGATAACGCCACCGGCACCGCCACCCCTTCCAACGGGTCCAACGTAAACAGACGCCCCACCGACGCCGCGTCGCGCGTCAGCCCGTAGAGCCGTCCGTCCAAAGGACGGAAATCAATGGCGACCACCGACTCTTCGGCCCCCAACCCGGTGAGGCGAGGCCCCGCCTGGATCGCCCCTCCCGTGGGCGATAGCCGCACCAGGGTGTTGGAGGAGGTCAGGCCCACAACCAGGTTCGAGAGCGGCGCCAAGGGCAGATAAGCCGCCAACCCAATCAAGCCCGAAGGGAGCTCACGCAACCGACGCGTCGCGCCACTGCCCAGATCGATTTCATGCAGGCCCGTGATCCCGCCCACCTGAAGCAACGCCAAAGCGCGATCCGATCCAGTGACGATGTCGAAACCAGCCTGGTCCCCGATATCCAAGCCCAGCGGCTTCGGTTCCGTCAGCGTGCCGTTGTTCGGAGGATTCACGCGGTAGAGCAGATCGGAAGCCGAGTCCAACGCGTACTGGGCCGTCCCCCCGGCCCCCGCCCCGCCCGGTAGCCCCGCTCCATTGCGCGTGTAGGCCGTGGCCACCAATCGCGCAGCACCCCCCGCCGCTCCGTTGATCGCCCCGTCCACGTTCACCGCCGCGCCCGCACCCGAAAACACCAGTCGGTAGTTTTGCCCCTCGGAAGTCACCACGCGCAACGCGTTGGTGCCGCCGACCGCCGCGGGATTGAAATCCATGTCCACCGCCCCCGTGAGCGCGAAGGTCGCACCGGAGAGCGCCACTTCCTGAAGCGCACCCGAGAACGGGTCCACGGTGTGCAACCTCCCCAACCCGGTCGTGCCGCGGCTGACCGCGTAGAGCTGTCCGGTGAAGGGGCGATAATCCACCGAAAGGACTTGCTCGCCCGCGGCCAGGCCGGTCAGCGCTGGCCCGTGCAGAACCGGACCCTCGGTGTCGGTGAAGGTCACCAGTGAGTTGGTGGGAGTGAGCGCATGAATCAGAATCTGCGCTGCGGCCGGGAGACCCTGGCCCAGGGCCAGGATCACCGCCACGAAGAGGGAACGTCGTTGATGCATGGTAGAGATGGGCTGATGTCCATGCTCTCAACGACCACCCCGACCGGTTGGATGCATCGTTCCCGATCAGAATGCGGATGATGCTGGATCCCGGACCCGGGCCGATCTACAGATCCTCGTCATGCGCTCCACCGCTGCCGGGCCGGATGCCGCCGCCGTCGTCCAACGCCAACTCGACGCCTACAATGCGCGCGACGTGGACGCCCTGCTCGAGGTGTATGCCCTCGACGCCCAACTGTTCGAACATCCAGCCAAACTCCTCGCGGACGGATCGGCGGAACTCCGCGCCCGGTTCACCGAGCGATTCCGCGAACCCGATCTGCACGCCCAACTGCTCTCGCGCGTCGTGATGGGAAACATCGTCGTCGATCACGAATGCGTGACGCGGAATTTCCCCGAAGGCCACGGCACGCTGGCCATGATCATGATCTATGATGTCAGCGGCGATCGCATCCAGCGGGCCTGGTCGATCGCCGGGGCCCGCGACATCGATTCCGCTCGCTAGATCTTCCCCACCCGACGCCGACGCCTGACCCTTCACCCGCCCCCATCTCCGACCATGAAACGCTCACGAGCCCTCTTCGTCGTTGCCGCCATGGTCCTCGTGCTCGGCGGACTGCTCGTGCGTCAGTCCCTCACCGACGACCTCGACGCCCCCCCGAACAGCGACCCGCTCGTGCGCCTCGCCGACGTGGTCCAACGGGTGACCTTGGCCTCCGGCGTGGCCCGCCTCCAGGATTTCGGCAACAACCTGTATGGCCAGGCTTTCCATCGCGCGCTCGATCGCCGTGTCGTCCAAGGCCGACTCGTGGTCGTCCGTGTGGTCGGACAGCGACGCCTGAGCACCGCCACGCTCTACCCGTCGTTGACCGACTTCGCCAAGACCAACCAATTCGCCCTCGGCCTCCTCTCCTCGTATAACACCCGGGACGGCGAGGCGTTCGCTTTCCACGTCCGCACCCAGGACGCCCCCGCGGTGCGGAGATTCCTCGAGCAACAACATGGATTGACGTTGGAACCGTGACGCCTGTTGCGCGCGCTCCCCTGAAACGAGGGGGCGCCGATTTGTTGCCGTCCTGAGTGCTTTTTTGCTGACTCCACCGTGGCGATCCGGAACCTCCCTGGATGCCGCCCTGGGACCGCACCACGTTGGCACCTTCGTGCCCGGCCGGCGGAGACCGTCGCCGGATCGTGGCCTCCCTGGTCCTGGGACTCGGGTGGCTCAGCGTGGTTCACACCACGCCGCTCTCCTCCGCCGCAGTGCCGCCCTCATCCTCCGCGTGGGTGGAAGGACCCGGCCACCGTTCTCGGCCCCTGGCCCCGCCAGGCCAGGGTACCGTGGGATTCCGAAAACGAACGGCGCCCGAGACGGGCGTCCACTTTGCCAACCAACTCAGCGACGCCACCGTCTCCACCAACCGCTTGCTGGAAATCGGCTCGGGCGTGGCCCTGGGTGATGTCGATGGCGACGGACGCACCGACGTCTACCTTTGCGGTTTGGAGAATGACAACGCCCTGTTCCGGAATCGGGGGGGTTGGCAGTTTGAGAACATGACCGCTCGAGCCGGGGTTGCCTGCCCGGGCCAGTTCTCCACCGGATGCGCTCTCGTGGATCTCGACGGGGACGGTGATTTCGACCTTCTGGTCAACGGCCTGGGCACAGGCACACGCGCATTCCTGAACGACGGCACCGGCCTATTCCAGGAACGCCCCGATCTGGGCTTCTTTCGCTCGATGGGCGCGACCTCGATGGCCATTGCGGACATCGACCTCGATGGCGACCTCGACGTGTACGTCACCAACTACCGCACCGACACCTTCTTCGACAACCCGCGCGGCCTGCGCATGGAAATGCGCCGACTGCCGGACGGCTCGCATCTTCTCGAACCGCGCGATCGATTCCTTACGCTGCCCACGGCGGACGGCGTGCCGTTCGTGGTCGAGCGCGGGGAACCCGATGTCCTCTACATCAACCGGGGCGGGGGACGCTTCGTGGCCATGCCGTGGAATTCGGGAGTCTTCCTGACCGCGGAGGGAACCGCGCTGACCTCGCCCCCCACCGACTGGGGCCTCGCGGCGGCCTTCCGAGATCTCAATCAAGATGGCTGGCCCGACCTGTACGTCTGCAATGATTTCGTCCACTGGGCCGACCGCATCTGGATCAATGAGGGCGGCCGCCGTCTCCGCGCCGCCCCCGCCCCAACCGTCCGCACCACCAGCCTGGCCTCCATGTCTGTCGATTTCGCCGACCTCAATCGCGATGGCTTCGATGATTTCATGGTCGCCGACATGCTCAGCCCGCAGCGCCTCGACCGTGCGCGCCAGCGCCCGGACACCCTCGCGGGCAAGGTGGAGTGGCCCGTCGAGGATCCGGACTTCCGACCCGAGACCCCGCGCAACACCCTGCAACTCGCGCGCGGCGACGGCACGTTCGCGGAAATCGCGCGCTACAGCGGAGTTGCCGCCACGGACTGGACCCCCAATCTCGCCTTCCTCGATGTCGACCTCGATGGCTGGGAGGACCTCATCGCCGTCACAGGGAATCTCCACGACGTCCAGGATGCCGACACCTTCGCCCTGCACGCCAGGAGCCAGGCGCAATCAAAGAACGGCGGCACCCCGGAATCACGGCGCCGGGAACGCGCCCTCATGCCTGCGCGCCGCGTCCCCCTGCAGGCCTACCGCAACCGACACGACCTGACCTTCGAGCAGGTCTCCCAGCCTTGGGGCTTCCATGAACCCGGCATCGCACAAGGCCTGGCGCTCGGGGATCTGGATGACGATGGAGATCTCGATCTCGTGCTTAATCTGATGAACGAACCCGCGCGACTCTACGAGAACACCTCGCCAGCTCCACGTGTCGCCTTCCGTGCACGAGGTGGGCGCGCCAATCGACACGGCATCGGCGCGCGCCTCATCGTTCACGGAGGCCCCGTCACCCAGAGCCAGGAGATCATCGCGGGCGGGAGGTACGCCTCCAGCGACGACCCGCAACGCACCTTCGCTACCGGGACGGCCGCGCTTCTTTCCGTGGAAGTGCGCTGGCCCGGAGGGCACGTCTCCGCTCTCGAGGGAGTGCTACCCGGGCGCCTCTACGAATTCGACGAACCCACCGCGCGACGTGCCCTCGCCCCCCCGAGCGCCGTCACCCCTTGGTTTTCCGAAGTCGTCGGCGCAGTGCCGCACCGACACGCCGACACGCTGGAAGCGGAATTCGCACGCTACCCGCTGCGTCATCGGAAGCTGAGTTCCCTGGGTCCTGGCGTGGGTTGGGCGGACCTCGACGGTGATGGCCGGGACGAACTGCTCATCCCCGGAGGGCGGGGTGGCCGCTCGGTGGGCTGGAGACAGACGGGCACCCACCGGTTCGAGGAGCTCCGATCACTTCGTTTCCCCGAAACCAATCACCTGGATCACCTGGCCCTGCTCGCGCTACCCGGTCGCGACGGGGTGACGGAGATCTGGGCCAGCCTGTTCCATGACCCCGACTCCAAACCCGCCTCCGGTCCCCTCGAACGGTTCGGGACAAATCCCAGTCCTCCGGAGGCCTTCCCCGAGGTCCATCAGGCGTTGGGCGCCGCCGCCGCTGGTCCCCTCGCTGCGGCGGAACTCACTCCCCATGCCGGACTGGACTTGTTTGTCGGGGGCCGGGCCATTCCCGAGCACTATCCCGCCTCCGCGACGTCGGTGGTCCTGCATCGCCGCAACGGACAACTCACCGTCGCTCAATCCTTCACCAACCTCGGCCTGGTCAGTGGAGCCGTGTTCGCCGATCTCGATCGCGATGGCGACCCCGACCTCGCGCTCGCCTGTGAATGGGGCGCTCCCCGCATCCTGCGCAATGAGCACGGACGCCTCGTCGACACCACCGCAGCCGAGGGCCTGGCGTCCTACACGGGTTGGTGGAACGGCATCGCCACCGGGGATTTTGACGGGGATGGTGCGCTCGATCTGGTCGTGTCGAACTGGGGGCTCAACTCGCGCGTCGAGGCCAGCGCCGCCCACCATGACCCGGTTGAAATCCACTTCGGGAACTTCTCCGGAGACGGCGAAACGCACTCCCTCCTCGCCGCGTTCGCCCCCGGGAAGACAGGGCCCTTTCCCTGGCGGGAACGCGAGGCACTGCTCGCCCTCATGCCCGCCCTTTCCGCCACCTTCCCGGACTATCGAACGTTCGCTCGCGCCACCGTCGAGCAACTTCTCCAAGGCGTGTCCCCAAGGCACTCCTGGCGTGCCGAAACCTTCGCTTCCGCACTGTTCCTGAACCGTACCTCCTCGTGGCAGCACGTGCCTCTCCCCCCCGAGGCCCAGTTCGCTCCCGCGTTCGGAGTGGCCGTTGCCGATTTCAACGGCGATGGGATCGAAGACCTGTTCCTGGCTCAGAACTTCTTCGGTGTCGATCGCGAGAACTCCCGACAGGATGCCGGCACCGGACTGGTCCTGCGCGGACTGGGAGAGGCGCGATTCACCGCGCTCTCGCCATCGAACTCAGGGATTCGAATCGAGGGAGAGCAGCGCGGCGCGGCGGTCGGGGATCACGATCGCGACGGCCGACCCGACCTGGTGGTCGGCGTGCACCGCGGCCCCGTGCGCCTCTTCCGCAACGCCTCCGCGGCACGCGGACTCCGCGTCCGCCTCGTTGGTCAGGCCAGCAACCCGACCGCGGTCGGCGCCGTGGTGCGGTTGCGCATGGGTCCGAACCTTGGCCCCGCCCGGGCGGTGACGCTGGGTTCAGGCCTGGGGTCACAGGATTCGGCCACCCTCGTCCTGGCGACCCCACGCCCCGCCACCAGCATCCTGGTCCAATGGCCCGGCTCTTCCGTGGAATCGGAGTGGCCGGTGCCTGAGGGCGCGGCGGAAATCGTCGTCACGATGCGTGGCGCCACCGCCGCATTCTCAGCGCCGCCTTCGCCGGATCCAACCTCCGTCCGGATTCCTTGAAGCACTCCGAGACCACCCCCCCCGGCGGCACGTGTCATCCACACCCAGGGAAAAGGCATGGCACGGCTCCCAGCTTCCATGGCACGCTCGGCGTCATGAAGGCCCTCTGGCTTTCACTCACCATCGCTTGGGTTGTCGCCGGAACACGTGCCCGCGCCACCGGCGCCTCCGACCTATTCTCAGAGCGCGTGAGGCCGCTGCTCGAGTTGCGCTGCGTCAATTGCCACGGACCCGAGAAGCAAAAGGGCAACCTCCGTCTGGACTCGCGCGAAGCCGCGCTCCGGGGCGGTGACCTCGGTCCGTCCATCGTACCAGGCAATCCCGCGGCCTCACTCCTTGTCCAAGCCGTCTCACACGCCCAACCAGACTTGGCGATGCCGCCCAAGGAACAGTTGCGTGGGGAAGAAGTGCGTTTCCTGGAAGAATGGATTCGCGCCGGTGCACCCTGGCCATCCCCTGCACCCGCCGATAAGCCAGCCGACTCCCCGGCCAGCAATGAACGCATCGGCGACGCCTGGAGCGATCCGCGGAATCCCATCACCCGCATCTTCCAGGGCCAACGCCTGGACCTCTGGTCCTTTCGCCCGCTCACCCGTCCCGCCGTTCCGCCCATCGTCGCGGCCCCGCTCCTCTCGCCGCCGATTCCCGACTCTCCGCATCCCATCGATCGTTTCATCCGCACACGCCTCGCCAGCCAACAACTGGGCACCTCCCCCGCTGCCGATCGCCGCACCCTCGCGCGCCGGCTCCATCTCGATCTCACCGGGATTCCCCCTTCGGCGGAGGACATGGATCGGTTCCTCAACGACTCGCGCCCCGATGCCTTCGAACGGCTGATCGACCGACTCCTCGCATCTCCACGCTACGGAGAACATCAGGCCCGCCTTTGGCTCGATGTTGTTCGCTACAGCGATAGCAATGGCTTCGACTGGGACGAATTCCGCCCGCAAGCCTGGCGCTTCCGCGATTACGTCATCCGCTCCTTCAACGCGGACAAACCCTTCGCCCAGTTCGTGCGCGAACAACTTGCCGGTGATGAGATGCTCGCCGGGCCACCCCGATCCGAAGCCGAGC
>JADLFD010000666.1 GCA_020845805.1 Verrucomicrobiales bacterium
GCTCTTCCGGCTGGTCCGGCCTTGAATCCCGGCGGGTGGTTGGCGGGCAAAATGGAGTGCCTCCAGCGACACGGCGCGTGCGCGCTTGCACGCCTGCCCACCTGCCGCTCGCCGTCATGAGAGTCGCCGCGTACGCGGTGGCTACGCCGGATGGACGAGAGAACGCTTCAGTTCCACGCGGACCACGCACCGAACGTGTCGTCGCAATAATATCTGCCGCTCTCTAAACCGCGACGCGGCTTACCCCATTGAGGCAGGAGTGCCTGGGGGGCGGCTACGATCCGGAACGTCACGACCAAACAGGTCCTGCGCGAGGAGCCTTTCGCCTGCGCGAGGCGGCATTGTGGGATGGGAGCTGCACCCATGGGACCTCGGGCGCGATCATCCGGCGCCGGCGGGACGCGGCGTTTCGGGTTTCTTGGCGGGGATCAGGGTGAGGGTGTGCTGGGTCGGGCCGGGGAGCAGTGGAGTGGGGGAGACCTCGACCCAGGCTTGGTGTCCGGCGTGGTAGAAAGGGGACAGGAAGTGGCCGCTTTGACCGCCGGGCATGTGGAAGAGTCCGGACTCCTCGCGGCCGGGCGAGACGACCAACCGTTCGGAGGCGCCGAAGCCGGGGCCTTGCACCCGGGGCATGTGGTCATCACCGGGGAGGGGTTGGCGTGGGAGGTCGAGCCAGCGGGCGAGTTGGGGAACGCCGCGACTGAGCGGGTGCTGGAGGTGGCTGGTGTTACGGCGTCCCCAGGTGGCGGTGTGCACGGCTCCGGTGGTGCCGGCGACGCGTTCGACCGTGGCGCGAGCGGCGTCGGCGAGGAGGTGGTGGAGGTTGGTGAAGGCCGGGTTGAGGAGGTGGGCCGGTTGCTCGGAAAGCACCGACCATGCGGCGTCCTCGTTGCGTTCGGTGAGGAGGGGAAGGGCCAGGCTGCCGGCGGGGGGTTGGCAGCGCTGGAAGATCGGCTCGAGAACGCGGTGGAGGGCTTGGTAGCGGAAATCGCGCACGAGCCGGTAGCCGGCGGAATCCACCGAGGCACGCGCACCCCAGCGCGTGACGGCGTCGAGGGCTTCGAGTCGGCGTGGCTCGGTGAGTTGGGGAGACGGGGTTTCGAGCGTGCGGAGGAGGAGTTGCTGCCAGCGCGCGAGAAAGAGGGCGCGGTCATCGCGATGGATGCTGAGGAGATCGGGTTCGTGGACAGGTGAGGGGAGGGCGTGGAGGTCGTCCCGGATCTGAGTGGCACGGGCGCCGAGGTCCGTGGTGTGAACGCCCAAGGCCAGGTAGTTGGACGGGCCGCTGATGCGGTTGTTGGCCGTCCAGAGTCCGTGGTCGCGTGCCCGGACGACGGGGTAGGCTTCCGGCGGGAGCCAGCCTTCCCAGCGTCGGGAGCCATCGGCCCAGGATGTGGGAGGAGAATCGGCGGCAAATCCGACGCGGCGCGGGAGCCGGCCGATGAGCGTCCAGGCGAGTGCACCGGTGCGATCACCGACGAGCAGGTTTTGGGCGGGGATTCCGATGCGTGGCGCGAGGGCGAGCGCCTCCTCGGTGGAGCGCGCGACAGCAAGATCGAGGAGGCGGAGGTTGGTGGCATCGCGCTGGTGGGCGATCCAGCGGAGCGCCTGGCGTGGCGCGGAGGAGGAGGCGGGGGGAAGCGGTCCCCAGAGGGTGTTGGTGTAACGTTCGACGATCAGGGGGGCGCCCCGGACCGCGATGGATTCCGTGAACGTCTCGAAGGGGGTCCAGCCTTGCGGGGTGCGGTAGGCGTGGGGATGAGCGGGGTCGGTTTCCAGGTCGATGAGGTCGCTGGTGTCGAGGGTGGCGTTGGTGAAGGCCCAGGCGATGTCGCCGTTGCTTCCCACGATGAGGGAGGGCACGCCCGGGAGCGTGACTCCGATGAGCCGACGGCGTTGGCCGTCGGGTTGCGTCCATTGGATTTCGGCGCGGTACCAGATGTTGGGCACACCGAGATCGAGGTGCATGTCGTTGGCGATCATCGCGGCGCCGGAATCGGTGAGTCGACCGGGCACACCCCATGAATTGCTACCCGGGACGGGGGCACCTTCCGCGACCTCGGGGTTGGTCGGGGGCGTGGGGTGGGGGAGTGCCGCGGCGGGGGAGGGGGAAGGGGGCGGTGGCGGGAGGCGGAGGTCGAGGGAGGTGGGTGGCGGGAGGGTGGGGTGCGGGATGAGGGAATGGTCGATGGGAGCATCCCAGGACGAGGTGGCGGGCACGAGGAACTCGGCGACGTCGCGGGGGAGCGCGGCGGTGAGGCGGTCCGCGATCAGATCCGAGATGCCATCGGCATCCTGGAGCGTGAAGCTCATGGCATAACCGACGAGCAGGCTGTCCTCCGGTCGCCAGGGTTCAGGCTTGGATTGCAGCGCCCAGTATTCCGGGGGTCGTGCGCCGAGTTGGTGGAGACCCTGATTGACCCCTTCGGTGTAGGCGGCGAGGAGGGAGGCGTGTTCCTGGGGGAGATCGGCCACGTCCTGCTGCGCGGCAGCGCGCAGGCGGTGGCGGCGTACGACGCGGTCGTGTTCCACCAGGGCCGGGCCGACGAGGGCGGCGAGTTCACCTGCGCCGCGGCGTCGCAGGAGGTCCATTTGGAAGAAGCGCTCCTGAGCATGGAGGAATCCCAGGGCACGGAGGGCATCGGCGCGGGACTGGGCGCGAATGGAGGGCACGCCCAGGGCGTCGCGTGTGATCTCGACGCGATCCTGCAGGCCGGTCACGGCCGCGGTGCCGTCGAGTTGCGGCAGGCTGGCGCGCAGGAGGTAGGTGACGGTGGCGCCGAGGAGCAGGATGAGGGTGAGGACGGCCAGCAGGAGGACAAGCGCGGTTCGACGCCAGGAGGCAGAGCGCGGAGCGCCAGCGGGGGCGGAGGGTGTGGTGGCGGGGGGAGGTTGGGGCACGACCGGTTCTGGTTATTTCCACGCGCGGCGGAGCGTGCGCAGAAGATTGCCGCTGGCGATCGCTTCGAGATCTGCGTCGGAGTAACCGCGCGAGCGCAGGATATCGGGCAGGCGGGCGAGGTCGGCGATGGTATCGAGGTCGCCCGGGGTTTGCTCGGTGCCGAATGCGCCATCGAGATCGGAGCCGATGCCGACGTGTTGGGCGTTGCCGGCGATCTGGCAGACGTGATCGATGTGATCGGCGACGTGGGTGAGTCGGACTCCGGAGGAGGCGGGCGTGGTTTGGCCGCGGACCCAGCCGGGGACGAGCATCCAGGCATCGAGGGCGACTCCGATGACGGCCTGACGCTGGACGAGGAGGCGGATCATCTCGTCGCTGAGCTGGCGGTCGTGGGGGACGAGTGTGCGCGAGTTATGGTGGCTGGCCCAGAGCGTGCCGTGGAAGAGATCGAGCGCTTCGTGGAAGCAATCGTCGCAGAGGTGGGTGACATCCAGGATGAGACCGAGTCGCTCGATTTCGCGCAGGAGCTCGCGGCCACGAGCATTGAATCCTCCGGTGGCGTTGGTGCCGTTGGCGTAGACGCCAGGTCCGTAGTGGGCCGGGCCGATGGCGCGGAGGCCGTCGGCGTAGCTGCGTTCGAGGTGAGCGAGAGTGACGAGGGAATCGGCGCCTTCGAGGGAGAGGATGAGGCCGACGGGGGACGGCGTGTGCGGGGAGCTGGGCTGCGCGAGCACGCGGTCGAGCGAGGCACGGTCGTGGACGAGAGTCATCTCGCCGGCTTCCTCCATGGCGCGGTACCAGGCGCGTTGGGCCTGGGTCATGGCCCAGGCCTGGGCGGGGGAGGACCAGCCGAAGACGGGGCTGTAGGCGTTGTGTTCGACGCGGGCGATCTGGGTGCCGACCACGAGTTGGAATCCACCGCGGCGCAGTTCGGGAAGGCAGACCGTGCCGCGGCCGCGATCCGGTTTGTCCTGGAGATGCGCTTCGCGCTGGCGGATGTCGGAGAGCGGGCGGGTGAGGTCGCGGTTCCACTCGATCGCGTTCATGGCGAGGTCGAGGTGGGCATCGAAGAACATCATGGCTGGAAGGGAGGGCGGGGCGGAGTGGACTCGCTAGAAGCGCAGGCGACGCGCGCGGGCGTGGATTTGCCAGGTAATGAGGGAGCGGTCGGGCTCGATCACCCAGGCCTCGGCGTGGAGGGCGACGGTGGGGCAGACATGCCAGGGGATGGCGAGGGTGGCGTCTCCGACTTTCCAGCGGGCGGCATCGGCGGTTTCGATGACCAGGTGTTCCTCATTGTGCGCGACGGGTTGGGCATCGCGGATCTCGGGGAGGACGGCGCGTGGTTGGGGCATCTCGGAAGCCACCGCCTTGTGACCGAGGTCGAAGCAGATCCGGTGGGCGGTGGGACGGCTCACCACGCGGGTGAGCAGGAAGGCGGCGGGATCGAAATGGAGGTCGGGAAGTTTGGCGGAGTAGCCGGCGTCCCAGAGGACGCAGGTCCCTGGGCTGCATTCGACGCCGGGACGTCGTGCGTGCATGGGAAACGTGGGGGTGCCGCCGGCGACCACGCGAGGGCAGTCGAGGCCGTGCCGAGCCTTCAAGGCCGCGGTGAGTTCGGGGACGGGGGCGAAGGCGGCGTCGCAGGCGAGGGCGCGGGCGGTGGGATCAGGGTCATGGAGATGCCCGTCGTAGGCGTGCCAGCCTCCGAAGTGCAGGCCGGGAGATTGGGAGATCAGGAGGGCGAGGGCGAGGGCGCCCTCGGGAGGGTGCGCCGGGAGGCCGGTGCGGTGTTGTCCGACGTCGAGATCGACGAGGACGTCGAGGGGGGTGCGGAGTTTGCGAGCCACCTCGGAGAGTTGGCGAACCACCTGGGGATCATCGGCGAGGGCGCGAAAGGTGGTCTTGGGGAAGGCTTCGGCGAGTTGGGCGAGACGGGCGGGGTGAGGGCCGACGGGCTGGCAGGCGAGGAGGACGTCGGGGGCGCCGGCGGCGGCGGCCATCTCCGTTTCCGCCACGGTGGCGGTCTTGAATCGCGTGATGCCGAGTTCGATCTGGCGCCGGACGAGTTCGGCGAGCTTGTGAGTCTTGAGATGGGGCCGGAGGCGGGCGGGGTGGCCGGCCAGGGCGATCATGGTGCGCAGGTTGGATTCGATGCGTTCGCGGACCAGGATCAGCGCCGGGGACGGGACTTCGCGCAGGAGGTGGAGATTGGAGAAGGGCATGGGGGCGAGCGCCTCAGGCCAGTTCGAAGATGACTTCGATTTCGACGGGGATGTTACCCGGGAGCGGGCCCATGCCGACCGCGCTACGCGCGCCCACGCCGAGGTCGGGTCCCCAGATTTCGGCGAAGAGCTCGGAGCACCCGTTGATGACCTTGGGATGCTCGAGGAAATCCGGGGCGGAATTGACCATGCCGAGGGTTTTGATCACGCGTTTGACGCGATCCAGGGATCCGAGTTGATCTCGCAGTGTGGCCAGGATGGCGAGGCCGACCTGGCGTGCGGCGGCCTTGCCTTCCTCGAGGGTCAGGTCACGTCCCACCACGCCGGTGATGAGGGTGCGGTCGGAGCGGACGGGGCCATGACCGGAGACATAGGCGGCGTTGCCGAACACCACGAGGGGTTTGTAGACCGCGACGGGTTTGGGGGCGGGCGGCAGTGTGAGATTCAGCGCGGCGAAGCGGGCTTCGGGGGTCATGAGGATTCCAGGATGGGGGAGTGTGGTTGGCCGGGGGTGGATACCATTCCGGGGTCGGGGGCGTCGAGCGGGGGGATGGTCGTGGGGTTGGGGGACAGGGGTCAGTGAGCAGTGGGTTTGGCCGCTTCGATGGAGGCGAGGCGGGCGATGTAGCGTCGGAAGTCTTCGTCCTCTCCTTCGAGGAGACGGGCGAGCGCCTCCCGGAAGTCGGCGCGGCGGCACCATTCGCTCATGTAGTCCTCCCAGGACTGCCAGAGACGTCGCGTCTGGCGGCTCATGGTGTCCTCGTAGACCAGCATGTACGCGCGTTCGAAGATGGAGACGAGGATGCTGAAGAGCGCGAGTTTGCGTTCGCGTTGTTCCTCGGTGAGTTCGACTTCGGAGCTGCCGCGGCGCAGGAGTTGGAGGTCGGCGTTGTTGAGGACGAGTTTCAGGAAGTCGGTGTATTCATCGGCGAGGCGTTGGAAGATTTCCTCCTCCTCGTTCTGGCGTTCGCGGCGCTGTTCGAAGATGAAGACCAGGATCGCGAAGGGCAGGCCGACGACGGTGACGAGGTAGCTCAGGAACTCGAACTGCTCGAGGAGCGACCAGGCGGCCAAGCCGATCATTGCCGGTGCCATGGCCGGAGTCTCGCGGGGTCCGGTGAGGGAGGCAAGGCGGGGGGCTCTTGGGCTGGGGGAGGGACGGGGTAGTGGACGGAGGCGATGGTGAGGGCTTGGACTCCGGCGGGGAACCGGCAGTGCACGGTGTCTCCGCGGCGTGCTCCGAGCAGGACGCGGGCGATGGGGGACGCGGCGTTGATCCAGTCGCGATCGAGGTCGACCTCCGACGGCCCTACGATGCGATAGGTCGTGGTGATTCCCTGGGGATCGCGCACGAGGACTTCGGCGCCGAAGGCCACCAACTCACGATCCGCCGGGGGCAGGACCACGGTGGCGGAGCGCAGGACGGACTGGAGCAGGGCGATGCGCTGTTCGGTGGTACGTCGGCGGGCGAGTGTTTCCTCCGTGGGCTCGGCTTCCAGGAGGCGCGGGAGCTCGAGGTGCTGGAGTTGGTCCAGCTCCGCGCGGCGGGCCAAGGCGCCGTCGGGGGTGAGTGAGTGCCGGCTTTCCGCGGACCAGGCGGAGTTGGGGGTGACGGGGCCCCGGGGTTCGGGGGCATCGTCGGCTTCGCGAGTGAACGCCTTGCTCACGGCGTGTGGGGGGACGCCGGTGTCAGGGCAGCGGCGCCGGTGGGGGCGCGTCAGGCGCCGATTTGCGCGAGGTACTGATCCGGGGTGAGCAGGGCGTCGACCTCGGCGGGGGCGGTGAGTTTGACGCGGAAGAACCAGCCGTCGCCGAAGGGGGCGGTATTGACGAGGGCGGGGTTGGCGGGGAGGGCGGCGTTGACGGCGACGATTTCGCCGGAGACGGGGGAGTAGATGTCGCTGGCGGTTTTGACCGACTCCACGACCGCGCAGGCTTCGCCGGCTTTGACCTGGCGGCCGACGGCGGGGAGTTCGACGAAGACGATATCGGTCAGCTCGTGTTGGGCGTGGTCGGTAATGCCGACGACCGCGGCGCCCGGGTCAAGGCGGACCCACTCGTGAGACTTGGCGTAGCGCAGGTCGCTTGGAACGTTCGACATGGGAGTGATTTCAGCGGCGATGCTCGGTGCGGGTCAAACTGGTTTTCGAGATGATTACGGCTCAGGCGGCGGGCACGGGGCGTCGGTAGAGCGGCTTTTTGACGACTTCGGCGGGGAACGGGCGGCCTCGCACTTCGATGGAGACGCGCGTTCCGGGCTGGGCGTGGGAGAGGGGGACATAGGCCATGGCGATGCCGAGGCCGAGGCTTGGGCTGAGGGTGCCGCTGGTGGTTTCGCCGAGGCGCGTGGGCGTGGCGTCGGTGGACAGGACCGGGTAGTGCGGGCGCACGGGTGGTGAGGCTCTTTCGATCATGCGCAGGGCGACCAGGCGCCGGGGGAGGCCAGCCTGCTTTTGAGTAAGCAGGGCGGCCTGACCGGTGAACCCGGGTTTGTCCAGCGCGACGAAGACATCCAAGCCCGCCTCGAGGGGGGTCGTCTGTTCCGTGAGTTCCTGGCCGTAGAGCGGGAAGCACATCTCGGTGCGGAGCGTGTCGCGAGCGCCGAGGCCGCAGGGTTTAAGACCGTGCGCGGCGCCGGCCTGGAGGGCGGTGTTCCAGAGCCCTTCGATAAGGGCGTTGGGCGCCACGACCTCGAAGCCGTCTTCGCCGGTGTAGCCGGTGCGCGCGATCCAGACGGTGTCGGCCCCGACCGGGTAGCTGGCGATGCGGTTGCGCTTGAGCAGGGAGGGGCGCGAGTCGGGTCCGGCGGCGGCGAGGGCGGCGGCGGGGAGGAGGGCGTCGATGAAGAGCGGGGTGGTTGGGCCTTGGATGGCGACCGCGGAGAGACGGTCGCAGGCATCGTCGAGCGTGACCTGGGCGCGCGATTCGAACGACTGGAGTTGCTGGCGCAGGTGCGCGATGTCGAGGGCGGCGCGCGACGCGTTGATGATGAGCAGGAAGGACTCCGGAGCGAGTCGGTAGGCGAAGAGGTCGTCGACGACGCCGCCCTGGGGGTTGCAGAGCAGGGTGTACTGGCCCTGGCCGGGGGCGAGCTTGCGCGCGTCGTTGGTGAGCGTGGCATTGAGGAAGGCCTCGGCGGCGGGGCCGGAGACGAAGGCTTCGCCCATGTGGGAGATGTCGAAGATACCGGCGGCTTTTCGGACGGCGTGATGTTCGTCGAGGATGCCGGTGTATTGGATCGGCATTTCCCAGCCTCCGAACTCCACCAATCGCGCTCCCAGCCGGGAGTGTGCCTCGAACAGCGCCGTGCGTTTCAGCATGGGCCGAGGGTAGGGGGGCGGCGGGTTGGGGGGCAGTTCTTTTCGCGGGCTGGGGAGGAGGAGGAGAGCGCGTTTAGCCGGTCGGGAAAGCGTCCTGCACCGAGCGTAGCGCGTGGACCGTGCGTTCGATGACGAGGGGGTGGATGGGTTCGGTGTAGATGCCGAGGTGTTGGCGGGGGATGTGGATGATCTCGAGTTCGCCGGTGGCGAACGGGCGCCAGCCGTTGGACTCGTCCAGTTCAAGTCGCAGCCATTCGTTGGGGACCTCCTCCGTGCCGCGGAGCAGGAGGACGCGACCGGGGTAGGGTCCGGGGAGGTATTGGCGTCCGGCATGCAGGGAGGCGAGGCGGACGGATTCCTTCAAGAGCCCGCTGGCGCCGACTTCGGGTCGTGTGTCGGCGGGCAGGGTTGCTGGGCCGGGGGTGGAGGAGCGCTTTTGGGCGTGGGAGGAGGAAGCGCGCGCGGCGCGGCCGCGCAGCATGCGGCGCAGGAAGTCGAGGCGTTGTCCGCGCGGCTGCCGGCTGGCGCGGCGCAACAGTTCGAGGGCGACCTCAGGCCGGGAGCGGGCGCGGAGCCCGCGGTGCATGCGGCTGTCGAAGAGGATCAGCAACGGCACGCGGCGCCCGGCCTGGGTGAGTTGCCTGGCCATCTCGAAGGCCACCGTGCCGCCAAAGGAGAAACCGCCGAGGCACAGGGTGTCGCAGTGCGAGGGCATGACCGCATCGAGTTGCGGGATGAGATGGGCGGCGATGGCTTCGAGCGATCGGTGAGGGGGCAGCTGATCCTCGACGCCAGCGTAGCGGAAGCCGTCGTAGTAGGGGCAAACGCGGGCGACCTCGGAGGCGATGCTGGGGCGCAGGTAGCCGAGGCCGAAGTAGCCGGGGATGACGAAGAACGGGATGCCGTGGGCGGCGCCGCGCAGGCGGCGAGGGGGGCGGGGGGTGTCCGAGGGCGTGTGCGGCTTGGTTGGGTGCAGGGCGAGGCAGAGTTCCGCCACGGTGCGGTGGTCGAAGAACGTGCGCAGGGTGAGACGCGCCTGGAACTCCGAGTTGAGTCGGGCGAGCAGTCCGAGGGCGAGCAGGGAATGCCCGCCGTTCTCGAAGAAATCGTCGTGGATCCCGAGCTGTGGGCGTGCGAGGGCCTCCGACCAGAGCTTGAGCATGCGGGACTCGAGGTCGGAGGCGGGAACCGAAGTGCTCGGGGAGGCGACAGCAGGGGTGGACGCGGCGAGAGTGGCCAGGGCGGCGTGGTGGAGTTTGCCGTTGGGAGTCAGGGGCAGGGAGTCGACGAACAGGAAGCGCTGGGGAACCTCGTGGGGGGCGAGCAAGCCTTGGAGATGCGCGCGCAAGGTTGGGGCTGGGATGGGTTCCGCTTGCGAGACGACGAAGGCGACGAGTTCATCACGATCTGCCGGGGCTTCGAGAATGAGGGTCGCGGCTTCACGGATGCCGGGATGAGTGCGGAGGGCAGCCTCGATCGCGCCTGGTTCGATGCGGTGTCCGCGCAGCTTCCGTTGTCGATCGCGACGGCCCGCGTAGACCACCGTGCCGTCGGGTTGATAGCGCCCGAGGTCGCCGGTCAGGTAGAGGCGATCGTGGGGCAGGCGGGTCAGGGGATTGCGGATGAACGCGGCTTCGGTGGCGGGCGGGTGGTTGAGGTAACCGAGCGCGAGGTGTGGCGTGCGGGCCGCGATTTCACCCAACTCACCCACGCCGGCCTGGCGCGTGCCGTCGGCGAGGAGGATGAGTTGGGCGTTTTCGATGCCACGGCCGACGGGAGGCGAGCCGGAGGGGGAGGGAAGCTCGGCGCGGGTGACTTCGTGCCACGCGAGGATCTGAGGTGTTTCGGTGCTGCCGTAGGCGTTGACGAGCCGGGCCTGGGGCGCGATTTGGCGGGCGGCCAGGACATCGCCATCGCGGAGTCGGTCGCCGGCGAAGACCACCAGGCGGAGGTCCGGGGCTGGGGTTGGATCTGCGAAGAGCCAGCGCGCGAGCGGTGGGGTGAGATGGGCCACCGCGATGTGCTGGGCCCGCAGCCAGCGGGGGAGGTCTGGTTCGTCGGCGGCCGGGAGGCAGAGGGTGCCTCCGGAGGAGAGCGCACCGAGGACCTCGCGGAAGAACGGGTCATGGCCGAGCCCGGAGAACTGGCTGAAGCGGAGACCGGGTTCGGGCTGGAAGGTGCGGAGGTACCAC
>JADLFD010000667.1 GCA_020845805.1 Verrucomicrobiales bacterium
CCACGCTCACCGCCATCCCCTACGCCACCTGGGCCAACCGCGGACCCACCCCCATGACCGTCTGGGTGGCGCGCCACGCCGAGCGTGCCCGCGTCGCCCCCAAACCCACCCTCACCTCACAGGCCAAGGTCACGACGTCCTACCACCGCGGCGGCATGGATCTCGCCCACGTCCACGACCAACTCCTGCCCCTCAATGCCACCGATGGTTTCGCGCCCAACTTCGATTTCTGGCCCCACAAAGGCACCGCCGAATGGATCGCCTACGAATTCGCCGCGCCAGCCCGCGTCAGTTCGGTCGCGGTGTCCTGGTTCGATGACACCGGACGCGGCGAGTGCCGGCTCCCGACCTCCTGGCGCGTGCTGTACCGCACCGACGCCAACACCTGGGAACCCGTGAAAGCCAGGGAGGATTATTCCATCCGTAAGACCGACCCGGTCAAAGTCACCTTCGATCCGATCACCACCCGCGCGCTGCGGCTGGAGATCCAGCTGCCGCTGAACTTCTCCGCCGGCCTCTACGAGTGGCTCGTGGAATAGCTTCCACGCCCAACCTGCACACCGCGGGCGTGGCATGCGCTGCGGCGCGCCGCCGTTGGCGCCTACACCACCGCAACGCCGCACGCCGCTGACCACCTGTCGGGAGAGAGAATGCGCCGGCCTACCGCGACCGCTGCCGCGCCAAGTCAGCTTTCCACGCCTCACCCAGTTCCGCGGCCGCGCGACCCGTGAGCTCCGGCCACAACTCGTCCCGATACCGACCTTCGCGCATGGCGGCGTTGAGTTCGCGGACGACTTGCGGTCCGTACTCCGTGGTCACCCAGTTCAGGAAATTCGCACTCACGCGATAGCTGGCGTCATAGCGCACACGGCTCGCAGCCTCAGGAGGCAGCAGCGCGCCCCCAGTGCGGGGTTCGTACCGAAACCAGCGGATGTAATCCGGTATTCCCTCCACCAACCAGCCCGGCGGCCGCCTCGTCCGGCCCTCGGCGCGGGGCGCCCGACCGTACTGCTGGACGACATGCACGAGTTCGTGCAGCACCGCACCTTTCGCCTCGCCCTGCAGGTTGGCGCGAAACCACTTCGTCCAGCAGGTCACCCGGCTGCCCGAGGTCGCGGCCACGCCCTCCCCCTCCGGCTCGAATACAATCGTCACCCGACGTGGTGCCTCAAAGCCCGGGCTGGCCAGCAGCCGCCTGATCTCTGGATACCATTCCCGGATCATCGGCATGAGCTCGGCCTCGATCCAACTGGCGAGATCCGGTGCTCCCGAATCGTCGACGACGATCCGAGTCTCTCCCCCGTCGAGTTCCACCCAGTGCCGAGTCCCGCCGGCTCCCGTATCTTTCACCGGCTCGGGTGGAGGTCCCTGACGATCGATCACATCAATCTCCCCGAGGAACGTCTGCGCAAAGGGCCCTGACGCGTGGGTCGGCTGGACGACGAACAGGAGGTAGCGAAACCTCCCCAGATCAGTCGCCGGATCGGTATCGGCCACGCTCACGGCATGTTGCCCCCCGAACTGCTCCCGGTTCGACGGCCGCGTGTCCACGATTGCCACCCGAGTCCAACCGGCACTGTCCGGATCCGGCGACTCGGCGGACCCAAGGGTGAAACCTGGTTCCGTGCCGGCCGCGGCAAAGAGGGTGTAGACCTGCGGACCCCGTTCACCGGCATGCCAGGAGTACGTATTCACCTGGGCAATGCTCCGGATCCCTTGCAAATCCACCAGAATTCGGCCTCCCGTCGAGCCGGCGGCAAAGAAAAAAGCCTGCCGCGGAGCGTCCTCATTCCCCGGCAACCGGCCGTCGTGCAGCACGCCCAGGTCTCCGCCATTCGGGTCCCCACGGCCTTGCACGACCCGGAAGGCAGCCTCGGTCGCGGCATCGTTGGTGACCGGACGCGGCACCTGTTTCAACTCGAATTCCCGAGTCGCCACCTCGGTCTCGAGGTGCTCGACCCTGACCCGGACCCCTGCCGACGCCGCCAGGGACAAGGTGAAGAGCAGCGAAGCCAGAAGCACACGGAGGAACCGCCAGTCAGCGCAACACATCACAAGTCGCGGTGCATAGCGGCTGGTGCAGATAAATGAAAGCCCGTTGCCGCCACCAGGGATCACTTCGAGCCAGCATCCCGCCCCACCGAAATTGCCGCCGCCGCGCCTGGTTCCTAGGGTCCGGCCCGTTGTCTACTTGCCACCCACCCTTTTGGCGAGGCGCCGCCTCGCGCATGGTCCTGGTCCGGATCGCGTGTTTCGGCCTCGCTTGGCTCGTCGTTGCCACCAGCGCCCGCGCCCATCGCGATCCGAACGCCCCGGTTCCCAGCCTGGGCGCCCTGCACACCGATGCGGAGATGACCGTGGACGGCTCACTCGACGAGGCCTTCTGGCAGGATTGCCCGGTGGGCACCGGACTGCTGGACCAGCGTACCGGCAAACCCGCGGAGGATCAGACGCTCATCCGGGTGGCCTACACCCCCACCCACCTCTACCTCGCCGTGGAATGTCTCGATCGCGAGATGTCGAACATCCACGCCACCGAAC
>JADLFD010000668.1 GCA_020845805.1 Verrucomicrobiales bacterium
GAGTAGTCGCGGACGTGAGTCCGCGCTGCACGGCGTTGGCGAAGGGGGATGCGGGAGCGGTGGGGCGAGCGCCGTCTGCACGACGGCGGCCAGGGAAGAGGGATGGGGCGGGTTCGCGGCGTGTGGCTTGCGTGAGGCCCCGGGGTGGTGTTGGGTTGCCGCGCACAGACGATCATGCCGGGACGACCCACGCAGAGTGCCGAAGACTACCTCGAGCGCATCCATGAGCTCATCGAGGAGAAAGGCTACGCCCGCGTGGTCGACATCGCGGATTCCCTTCAGGTTCGTGAAGCTTCGGTGACGTCCATGGTCCAGCGGTTGGGTGAGCAAGGGTACCTCAACTATGAGCGCTATCGCGGACTGGTCCTGACCCCGAAAGGCCGGGAGGTGGCCTGCCAGATTCAGGAGCGACACGAAACGCTCGCCCGGTTTTTCTCGTTGCTCGGCATCGATACCGAGACGCAGCGGCGTGATATCGAAGGGATTGAACACCATTTGAGCACCGACACCGTTCGGCTCCTGGCGGATCTGGTGGCGTTTTTCGAATCGAAGCCGGAGACCCTGAAGAAGTTTCTCGAGAGCCGGGGCGGGTCCCGTGGCCGATCCCCTCGGGGGAACGGGGCGTCGGTGTGACACCCAGTTGGGACCAACTGCTTACCGCGGCTCGTGACGAAGTGGCCGCGACCTTGGAGGCGCTCCCGGAGGAACTGCACGCGGCGGCGGCGAAGGTGCCGGTGATCTACCAGAAGCGCCCCGACCCGCGGTTGGTGGAGGAGGGCCTTGATCCGGATCTCCTCGGGTTGTTTGTGGGTGATTCCCGCACGGAGGGCGAACCGGGGACGGCGGTGCCCTCACAAATCCTGCTTTTCCTCGAGAATCTCTGGGCGTTCGCGGAGGAGGACTGGGGATTCTATGCGGAGGAAGTGGAAGTCACCTTCCTGCATGAGTTGGGTCACTACCTGGGACTCGAAGAGGAGGATCTCGAGGATCGCGGTCTCGAGTGAGGTCGCACGCTCACCACGCCGCACGATAAGCGCGCGTGTCGGTCCAACGATCCACGCCCAGGTCGGAACCGGTGGCCTTGGAAAGCTGGCCCCGCGTCACGCCGATCTGATTGACCAGGCGGAACTCGCGCCACAGGGATTCGGCGGTGACCTCGCCGTGGAGAAGTCGGCGGTATCCTTCGATCAGCCGGGGCACCATCTCCGGGGTCTCATCGAGGAATTCGATGCGGAAGCGGTCCGCTCCCGCATCGCGCAGGCGGAGGGCGTGATCGGCGCCGGTCTGGGCGCGGGCGTTGAAGACGGTATTCCGGCAGCCGGCGTCCGCTTTGATCGGGTGGTGGGCACCGACACGATCCCGCAGGTGCACGACCTGGGAGTCGCACGGGCGGCCGCAATCGCGGAAGTCCTTCCCCTGGGAGAGAAACGCGCAGAAGACACAGTGCTCCATGTGAAACATGGGAATGTGCTGGTGCAGGGTGACCTCGAGTCGGCCGCGTGGCGTGGCGGCCAGGAGGGCCTCCAGTTGCTCGGCGTTCAGATCATAGCTGGCAGTGACGCGTTCGAGTCCGTATTGCTCGACGAAATGGGCGGCGGTCAGCGGATTGGCGACGTTGAGGCTGAAGTCGCCCACGCAATGGCGTCCGCGCCAGCGCTCGAGGTGATCGTAGTTGCGCACGAGAAACCCGTCCGGTTGAGCGGATTCGACCTGGGCGAGGATCCACTCCTCGCCCGGCTTGGTGATGCGCGGGGGAGCGAGAAGGATCTGCATCGACGTGTGTTCGCGCACCCAGCGCACCGCGTCGCGGTAGCGCTTGGGATCCTCGAACTCGCAGTACACCGTCGGGACTGCGCAGCCGGCCAGCGCCTCGAGTTGGGGTAGGGTCCGGACCAGGGCGACCCATTGCAGATCGGCGGGCGGGGCGGCGCGAGTCGTGCCAGACTGGATCGAATGGGTGGCGCGTTCGTCGGCGGTGTCTCGCACCGTCCAACGATGGGGTTGGGCGCGCTGGCGCAGCAGTTCCTCCACGGCCGCGCGGCGCAGGCGGTTCAGTTCACTGACCGGCAGGATGACGCCGGGCTCGAGATCGGAACGCAGCGCGCCGAGTCGAAACGGAGTGCCGCCCAGGCGCCCGAGTTGGTCACGCAACCGCGCCTCCTCCAGCGGCCGGGTTTCGGCGGGCGCGAGGGGCATGGACGACGTCACGTGGGCGAGGTGGCCCGCGGCATCGCGTGCCACGAGGGTGAGCGGTTCGCCGCGGCGACCGTGGACCTCCATCTCGATCGGTTGCGCCACGCGCGGGATGTCCCCGGCGTAGGTCTGGCGCAGGTTGCGTTCGAGATCGGGATCGCTGGTCTTCCAGACTCGGTCGCCCGGCCGGATGCGACGGAAATCCACGGCGCCCTCGAGGAACGTGAGGACCAGTGGATCTCCCGTCCGCCGCGGCGCACGCACTTGGAAGAGGCGTCCCCCCTCCTCCGGTTGATCTGGTTTGCCTGCGTCGAACACCACGCCGTCGCCGGCCTTGCAGGCGCCCTCGGGTCGCACCAGGACTTCATCGCGGTCGATGCGGACGACCGTGCCGAGAAACGCGCCGCGTTTCTTGCCGAAACGCGCGTGGACCAGGCGTTGGTTGTCGACGCCTTCGAGCCAGCCGCTGTACAGCCCGCGGCTGAAAGCCATCTCGAGTTCGTACTGGATGGCGGAACGATCGACCGTGCCGGGGTCCGTCGGCGTCGAGTCCGCGGCGGGAGCGAGTCGGTCGATCGCCTGGCGATAGACCCTGGTGATGCTGGCGACGTACTCCGCCGACTTGAGGCGGCCTTCGATCTTGAGGGACGCCACGCCCGCGCTGGCGAGTGCGGGAATGACCTCCAGCCCGGCCAGATCCTGCGGGCTCAGGAGGTAGCGCCGGTCTCCCAGATCCACCGGACGACCGTTCGCGAGCAACTCGTAGGGCATGCGGCAGGCCTGGGCGCATTCGCCACGATTGGCGGAGCGGCCGCCCAGGGCTTCGCTGGTGAGGCACTGCCCCGAGTATGCCACACACAAGGC
>JADLFD010000669.1 GCA_020845805.1 Verrucomicrobiales bacterium
ATATGTAATCGAGGCCTCTGCCTGGATGTGTTTGTTGAAGGTCCATGCCACCGTACCGCTCACGCTCAACACCCAGTCATCGCGCATCGTCGGATAGCTGAAATCCGTGTTGTACGCACGCCCCGAGGCCCCCACCGCCAGGTGTTCGCCAAACTTGTGACGCCACGTCAGGTCGTAGGTGAGATCCTCGTAGGTGCTGCGGCCCCCGAACCCGGGTTGCTCGAATTGCTTCGCGGACAGCACCACGGAATCCCCCGGCGCCAGAGTCAGCGTCACCGTGGCGTCGACGAAAAGATTGAGTTCGTCGTGGCTGCCAAAACCGGCCGGCACATCCTCGCCATAACTCCGAAACTCCGGTCCCACGCTCACGCCGAGCTTCATCCACTTCCACGGCGAACCCTCCAGTCCGAACAGCACCCGGTGGTACGTGTTGTCGTACTCCTCCGGGAAGTTCAGCAGGCGCGCCTGGTCCTGCACGCCATACCGATACCCCACCTGCCCCCGAAACCCGGGTGCCAGTGTCGTCCCTACATCCACCCCGCCGTTCACATCCCGCCGATCCACGAAATTCAAATACCCGGGCGCCGCACTATGCCGCGCCTGGAAATCATGCACGTACAGCGACGCCACCGGACGCACAAACGCCCTGCCCACCGGTTGGGTGATCTTCACCCCTGACCGCAGAATCGCCGCATCACGCCGGTCGCGTACGCGCGGCGCCCCCGCCGCCCCCGCCCCACCCGGACCGCTGTACACCAACCCCTCGTCCTCCCCGGCAATCACCAGCAGGGCGTTCTGCACATCCCACTCCGTCCCCGCCTTTCCCACCTTCCCCCCCGCACCCAACGCCATCCGATGCAGGACGTGATCCTCCGTCGGTTCGGCGTGGAAAAAGACCACCTCCGGGGCGTACGACGCCTTGACCATCACGGCACTGCCATTCGCATACGACACCCCCAGGGCGGGAATCACCGTGGTCACCATCGAGTCCCGGTCCCCCAGCGACCCGATGTCCTGGAGATACACATTGCTGTCGTACTCCTCCTTCACCGAGATCGCCGCACTCGGCGTCCACGTCTTGACGGGCTCGGCGCCCATCGAGGAAGCGATAAGTGCCATCGGAGCCAGGATCCGAACCGTGCCGGCCCATCGCTGAGCCCAACGACTCGGACCGGCACCCTTCCAAACATCCGCATTGCCGCGCGTTTTCACTCCTTGCATGACATCGGCAGTAGAAAGGATCTCACCAACCATTTATTAACAAAACTTGATCATCGCGGACAAAAACACCTACCCGACTAATCCAACAACCCAACTTCGTGCCTGTATCGCCGCAATTCGTTCATTTGCAGGCTTGCTATCGGCTAGGGATTTCGCGTATTCGGAATTCCACCTTATCCGTCGTATGAAATCCGTTGCTCTCCTCGTGCTCGCTGGCGCCCTCGCCGTCCTGTCGTCCGGATGCGCCAGCTCCCGCCCCGCTCACCAGGCACACGTGGACAGCGGGCACTTCGCCTCGACCCAGACCGTCAGCGGCCATTCGGATCTGGGTTGGACCGTTCGCCCGGTGTCGGATCTCCCCTGAAGAGAAAGCCCGGCGCCCGGTAAAGCCACGCGACGGGCAGAGCCCCGCCCTGAGGCGCCCGATTTCCCCTGACGGACGGGCACCCGCGACAACTCGCTGGATCGCACCGGACCGACCCCGGCATGCTGCGGGCCATGAGCCGCAGATCCCCTTCGACCGGCAGGAAATCTCTCCGCCCGCTGCGGTTTGCCATCTTCGGTGCGGGCTTCTGGGCCCGTTGCCAACTGGCTGCCTGGCGCGAGGTGGGAGGCGTGGAATGCGTCGCCCTTTATAACCGCACCCGCGCTCGGGCCGAGGCCATGGCGCAGGAGCACGGAATCCCGGCGGTCTACGACGATGCCGCGCAGTTGTTGGAGGAGGTGCGGCCGGACTTCGTGGATAACATCACCGAGGTCGGGGGCCACAAGCCGCTTTCGATCCTCTGTGCCAAACATCGCATCCCGTGCATCTGCCAGAAGCCCATGGCCGCCTCGCTCGCCGATGCACGCGCCATGGTTGCCGCTTTCCGCCGGAGCAAAACGCCGCTGTTCGTGCATGAGAACTGGCGCTGGCAGGCGCCGATGCGCGCCCTGCTCGAGGCGCTGCGCTCGGGGGTCATCGGGACCCCTTTCCGCGCGCGGCTCACCATGATTTCCGGCTTCGATCTGTGGGCCAACCAGCCCGCGCTGGCGCACCTCGAACAGTTCATCCTCACGGATCTCGGCACTCACCTTCTCGACACAGCCCGGGCCTGCTTCGGCGAAGCGCGCTCCCTCTACTGCCAACTCCACCGCACGCTGCGTCCCGCGATCCAGGGCGATAACGTGGCCACCCTGCTGATGTCGATGGGCGCCGCAGGCACCAGCGTCACGGTGGAACTCGGTTACGCGCGCACGCCGCTGGAACGCGAGTGCTTCCCTCAGACCCTGGCCCTGGTGGAAGGGCCCCTGGGCAGCCTGGAGGTGGGGCCCGACTACTGGGTGCGCCTCACCACCCGCCAAGGAACGCTCGCGCGTCGTCACGCCCACCCGCGATTCCCGTGGGCGGATCCGCGCTCCGACGTGGCCCAGGCCAGCATGGTGCCGTGCCTGCGCGATCTGCTGGGGGCGCTGCGCGGCGAACACGTCGCGGAAACCACGGGCACGGACAACCTCAAGACGCTCGAACTGGTGCATGCGGCGTACGCCTCGGCGCGGCGGGACCGCGTGGTGCATTTCCCCACCCGGCCCACGCCCTAGCGGCCC
>JADLFD010000670.1 GCA_020845805.1 Verrucomicrobiales bacterium
GGTGCAAGACCTCGAAACCGTCATCGCCGATGCCGAGGGTGACCCCTTCGCCGCGAGTGATGGACCAGGCCTCGCGCGGGTTGGTATCGGGGCCGAGGCGTTGGCCGTCAGGGGAGCGGTTTTCGAGGTGCCATTGGTTGGTGAAGTAGGGGTCTCCTGGGCGTGGGGCAAAACTTCTATGCAGCGCGAGGGGGCGGCGCATGACGGGCACGGCGGTTTGGACGTCGGGTTCGCGAGCGAGGAGGGTGGCGGCGTGGATGGCGGCCCAAGGGTCATTGCTCTGCAGGATCCAGAGTCCGGGGGCGACCTGCCGATCGGCCCTGGCTCCGGCGCGCGCGACTGCGGCGTCTGGATAGGGGGATCCGGGTCGGACTTTAAGCATGAGGCGATCGCCCAGCAGGGCGGAGCGGCTGCCGGTGGCGGTCTGGGCGGGCAGCCAGTCGTGGAGATTGGGGGCGACCAGTTCGGCGTGGGAACGGGTGATGCGCCAGCGGCCGCCGAGCGTGCCGGCGAAGCGTGTTTCCACCACCGTCTCGGCCTCGGGAAGCGAGGCCCGCGCGCCGGGGATCAGGAGGAGCAGGACAGCCAGGGACAGCCAGCGCGACAGGGTTCCGGGTACCATGAACGTGGGGCGAGTGTATCACAGGCCCTTGGGAACGTGAAATGGCGCGGTATGCGGGCGGTGGCACGGGATCGCCGAGGAGCCTTCTTTACTTCGTCGGTCCCCCTCCTAGCATGTCGGCATGGGCGGTGACTTGGACCATTCGGATTTCGTGGACCCTGATTTTCAATCGGGCCGCAGGCCAGCCTCGGTGCCGGCGGTATCCGCCATCGGTGGCGCGTCTTCCGGAGCCTCGTTGCGGCCACCTTCGCGTGACGAGATCAACCAGAAAGTCACGGCGGCGCAGCAGGCGTTGGTGGAGTTGAAGCGTCGGCAGGAGGAGTTGGAGCGGGAGCGGTCCGGGCTGGAAGAAGCCCGCCGCCGCCGTTCCGAATACGACCAGGGTCGGGAGGAGATGCTCGCCCATTTGACGCGTGGTGTGGGATTGCTGACCGAGGCGGAGCAGGCAGCGCGCGCCGAGGTGGAAGCGATGGGTCGCAGTCTGGCCGACCTCAAGGTGGCGCTGGAGAAGGTGGCGGCGCTCGACGAGCAATCCTGGAACGTCGATCAGTATTCCACCGAGTTGACCCGAGCGTTGACCACGCTGGAGAATGCGCGGATGGAATGGAACTCCGCCCAACGCCGCTGGGACGTGCTGCGCGGTGTCACCGCGGGGGCTGCCTCGGCGACGGGGCGTGCGGAGGGGGAAGGTGGCGGACGATTTACGGATGGGCGTTCCCCTGGGGAATGGGCGCGCATGGGGTTGGCGCTGACCTGGCCGGTGGCGGTGGCGGTGCTTGCCGTGGGGATCGTCCTGGCGTTGGTACTCGCGCGTCGCTAGCGGTATGCGACAACGTCACTCATGGGGCTCTTCAAGAAGAAACACGATCCCCTCGCGCAGCGAGCCGACTCGCTGACGCGCCGCATCGCCGAGCTGGAGGCGGAGATCTCGAAGCTCAACCATACCCTGACGCCGGAGGCGCCCAGGCCGACATCGCCTCCCCGGTCGGACGCGCGGGCCACGCACTCCACTCCCACCTCGACGTCCGCTTCTTCCGCTTCCCCGCGTTCACCTTCCCACGAGCCCGTGTTCGAGCGCATCCCGCCGCGTCCGGTGGACGGACGACGTCCCGAGCCGTCCGGGCAGGCGGCGGTCGACATGGGATTGCGGCGTCCGGTCTGGTCGCAGCTTTGGCGGCGGGTCAAGGCTCGGTGGGTGGATCCGCCGCCCACCAACGAGAAACTGGTCAGCTACCTGGCGGCTGGGGGGATCCAGGGGTTGCGTCCGCTGCGTTACGAGCGGCGTGTGGCTCGGAATCGACTGATCTTCGTGTGCGTGGTGTTGGGGCTCCTGCTCTGGGGATTGCTGGTGGTTTTCTGGCAGGCGCGGTGAGTTCGCGCGAGCCAGGCCCCGGTTTCTTCGGTAACCCGTCATGCGGACCTGCGTCATTTTCAATCCTTCGGCGCGGGGTGGGCGTGCCCGCGCGTTGGCCGCCTGGCTGCGCAGCGTGGGGGCGGGCATGGAACTGCGGCCGACGACCGGGCCTGGGGTGGCTTCCGAGCTCGCGCGCGAGGCGGTGCGCGAGGGATACGAGATCATCGGCGCCGCGGGCGGGGACGGGACGATCTACGAGGTGCTGAACGGCATCGCGGACGAACCTGGCGGATTCGAGAGGTCGCGGTTGGGGATCATTCCGTTGGGGACAGCGAACGTTCTGGCGCACGAGTTGCACCTGCCGGCGGATCCGCGTGCGGCACTCGAGATCCTTCGTCGGGGTCGTGCGCGGACGGTGGATTGCGCGACTGCTGAATTCACCGACGACTCGGGCGGCCGGCGCACCGCGCATTTCGCGGTGGTGGCCGGGGCGGGGTTGGACGCGCGGGCGGTGCACTCGGTGAATCTTCGTTTGAAGAAGCGCGTGGGGAAGCTGGCTTATATCGCGGCGGCGCTCGGCGCGGCGTTCCGACATCGCGATTGCGTCCGGTGCCGCATCGGGGGCGTCGTCTTTGAAGGTCGCGCGGTGTTGGCCGGCAACGGACGGCTCTACGCCGGGGCCATCCCGGTGTTCAACGATGGCTCGCTCGACAGCGGGTTACTGCACGTACGGGGGGTGCGCGAACTGTCGGTGTCGCTCTTGCTGCATTGCGCGCAGGCCTATGTGACCGGGCGCTGGTATCCGGGACGCCAACTGGCGTCCGATCGCGTGACGACCCTCGAGCTGGAATCCGACCAACCCACGCCGCTGCAGTTGGACGGGGAATGGGTCGGGTGGCTGCCGGCCAGGTTGCACATCCGGCCTCGGAGCATGCAGGTGATCGTGCCGTGAGCGAAGAGCCCGCGACCTCCGGGCTCAGTGCGTCACCAGCAGCAGGCCCATGCCGACCGCCAGCGTCAGCAGGGTTACCGGAATCCCGAAACGGGCGTAGTCCCAGAAGCCGATCTCGCAATGGCCGCGGGCGGACTCGACGACGATGAGGTTGGCCACGGAGCCGAGCAGCGTGAGGTTTCCGGCGAAGGTGGTGGCGAGGCCCATGACTTTCCACATAAGCACCGGGTCGCTGAATTCCGGGATCCATTTCCCGGCCACGAGCACGAACGGGACGTTGGAAAAGACATTCGAGCCGAGCACGGAGAACCAGGCGAGGTTGAGAGCCTGGGCGGGTGCGGTCTCGCCGAACACGCCGCGGACGGAGCGATACAAGGCATCGGGATAGCCCGTTCCGTTGAAGCCTTCCACGACCACGAACAGGGCGGCGAAGAAGAGCAGCAGATGCCAGTCCACGAGCTTGAGCACCTCGTGGGTATCGCGTCGTCCGAGCACCATGACCAGCGCGGCGCCCGCCAGGGCGGTCCAGGCGAGATGCGATCCCAGGATGAAGCCCACGAAGACCAATCCGAGCGCGCCCAAGGCGAGGGCGATCAGGGGTCGGTCGAGGCGGGCGTCGAGGCGGGCGACGGGGGGGACCTCGAGGCGATGGGCCGCGAGTTCGCGGCGGAAGCCCCACCTCAGGACGACAAACTGGATGCCGAGCCCGGCGAGCGCGGGGAGGATCAGCGAGCGCGAGAAGCCGAGAAAGGAGAGCCCCGACATCTGGCCGATCAGCATGTTCTGCGGGTTCCCCACCAGAGTGGCGACGCTGCCGAGATTGGCGCTCATGGCGAGGCCGAGGAGGTAGGGGGTCAGCGGCAGGCGGCCGCGCAGGACGACTTTGACCACCAGCGGGGCGAGCATCAGGCACACCGTATCGTTGACCAGCAGGGCGGACAGGAGTCCGGATGTCACACAGAGGTAAAGGAGCAACCGGGTGGGCGTTCCGGCGAGTCGAAGCACGGCGTCGGCGGTCCAGTTGAAGAACCCGGCGAGGTCGAGGTAGGCGGAGATGAGGCTCATGCCCAGGAGCAGGACCAGGGTGTTGTAGTCCACGGCGCGGTAGACTTGCTCCGGGGACATAACCCCGCATACCACCATGAGCACGGTGCCGAGGAGGGCGGCGGCGGGGCGGTTGAGGGGGAGAATCTTCAGACGCCGGCCGCTGATGAGGACGTAGGTGAAGGCGAAGATGGCGGCGGCCACCCAGTGTCGCTGGGACTCGGTCATCGGCGTGCGGAACTTGAGGGACACCGGAGCGGCGGGCAAGTCAGGGCGTCGTGGGTGTGGCGCTGGCGAACGGGGTGAACGGGAACGGGGCGAGTGAGCGCCGTCTCACGACGGCGGCTACGGAACGAAGAAGTAGTCGCGGACGTGAAGTCCGCGCTGGATGGCATTGGCGATTGGGATGAGCGGGAGGGGTCGAGCGCCGTCTGCATGACGGCGGCCACGGAACGAAGAAGTAGCCGCGGACGTGACGTCCGCGCTGGATGGCGTTGGCGAATGGGGTGAGCGGGAGGGGTCGAGCGCCGTCTGCACGACGGCGGCCACGGAACGAAGAAGTAGCCGCGGACGTGAAGTCCGCGCTGAATGGCGTTGGCGAAGGGGGTGAGCGTGAGGGGTCGAGCGCCGTCGGCATGACGGCGGCCACGGAACGAAGAAGTAGCCGCGGACGTGACGTCCGCGCTGGA
>JADLFD010000671.1 GCA_020845805.1 Verrucomicrobiales bacterium
CAAAGGGTCCACGCGAGGTGCCGGCCAGGATGGCGATGCGGTGAAGGGGCAGTTCCGATAGGGGCGCCGAGGCCAGGGCGGCGTCCGCCGCCGCCAAGGCGAGAACGACGGAGCGATCCATGCGCCGTGCCTGGGGAAGTCCCCCGTGCGGTGGTGGATCAGGGGCGGCGCAAAGTGGGAGGGGGTGATCGAGACCCGGCACCGCAGTGGACCGCGCGCGGCCCTGGCCGGTGCGGGTCGCCTCCACCAGGTCGTTCACGGAACCGCCGAGGCACGTCCAGACGCCGTATCCACTGACCAGAACTTCGGGGGGCATGCGTGGTGGGGCGATCAGACGCCGGACGCGTGCGTTACCGCGGGCAGCGGCGACGGTCCGTGGCAGGTCCGGCCGGGAGAATACGCAGGCCGCCTCCGCGGGACAGGGGGCGCGGGGCGGCTCCAATGGGCAATCGGCAACTCGGGCATGGGGACTCGGAACATTCCCTGGGGACCGTCCAGTCCGCCGGGCGGCGTTGAGACTGGGAGGGGAGTGTGGCGCGCGCGAGGAGTTTTTGCGTGGCCTACCCGGCTTGTGGATCGAGCCTCGCCTGCGTCGCCTGGCCTGGTCGCTCCTCACTTCAGCGACGGAGAGGTGGTGCCTCGGAGTGCGACTCGGGTCGAGGGTTTGGCTCGCGAGTGCGATCGATTCGCGCGAGGTTCGGGGGCATGAGAACGACCGCGCGACGGAGTTTTCTCGGACAGTTAAGCGGGGCTGGGCTAGTGGCGATGGCGATGGCGCCCGCGGCGGCCTCGCTTCGCACCTCCGCGGCGGTCCCGCGCGGATGGAAGACGGCCATCGGGCTGAATGGCTTCCATTCTGGCGCGGCCAAGTATCACAAGAATTACCCGTTGTGGGAGGTGCTCGACTTCGCCGCCCGCGAAGGTTTCGACGGGGTGGAGTTGGTTTCCGACTGGCCGCAGGGTGGATACCCGCCCGGGAATGACCGGGACCGAGTCCACGCGTTGCGCCGGCTTTACGACGGCTACGGTTTGCGGATCTTCTCAATCCAGTTGGGGGCGGACGGAGCGTTCGCCCCGGACGCCAGCGCGCGCGCAGCATGGATCGCCATGGTGCGGGACCGCCTCCAGCTCGCGCGGCAGTTGGGCTGCGCCTGCGTGGGGTTGTGGCCCGGGGGCGGGCTGCGCGGGCAGACGTTGGAGGAGGCCATGTCCCGACTGACGGCCAGTTTCCGGGAGGTGGCGACGATGGCGGCCGACGCGGGCATCCTGGCCGCGGTCGAGATCGAGCCGCCGTTTGAGTTCCGTACGGAAGAGCACCTGCATCGCATTCTGGACGGAACGAACCACCCCAATTTGAAGGCCATCTTTGATCCGAGCCATTTCGACCTGATGAACGGGTCGACGGGGCGTCCGCACGAAATGCTGCAGCGTCTCGGCGTGGAACGGATCGGGTATCTGCATCTGACGGACACCGACGGCACGTTGCGCGACGGCGGGACGTCGAAGCACCTCCCTTGCGGCGATGGCCATGCGCAGGTGGCCACCGCCTTGAAAGTGCTGCGGGAAGGCGGCTTCAAAGGATGGTGCATGATCGACGCCTGGGAGGTGCCGGACGCCTACGACGCCTGTCGCAAAGGGCTGCGGATGATCCGCGGGGCACGCTGATGAAGACGACGACGAACGGACTGCAGGTGGTGGGGGTCCAGATGGATCCGGTGTGGGAGGATGCGGCCGCCAGTGGTGCGCGCGCGGCCGCGTTGTTGGACGCGGCCCCGCCGCCGCGCGGTTCCTTGGTGGTGCTTCCCGAGATGTTCACCACCGGGTTCACCATGAACACGGCGGTGGCCGAAGGCCCGGGCGGACCCGGCGAACGGTGGCTGTCCACGATGGCGAGCCGATACGGCGTCTGGACGATGGGTGGCTTGGCGCGTCGCAGTGAGGAGGCGGTATGTGCCAATGAAGCGCTGGTGTGCGAGCCCTCGGGTGCGCGCGTGGCTGTCTACCGCAAGCAGCGCCCGTTCACCCCGGGCGGCGAGGCACAATACTATCCAGGCGGAGACCAGGAATGCCTGGTGGAAATCGCGGGCGTGCGGGTGGCCGTATTTCTTTGCTACGACCTGCGTTTCCCGGAGTTGTTTCGCCGTGCCGCACGTCAACGGCCGCAGCTCTTCGTGGTGATGGCCAGCTGGCCGGACACACGGATCCAGCACTGGACCGCACTCCTGCGCGCGCGCGCGATCGAGAACCAGGCGTACGTGCTCGGCGTGAATCGGGTGGGCGATGATCCTACGCATCGGCACAACGGGCACTCCCTGGTGGTGAACCCCTGGGGGGACGTGGTGGCCGACGCCGGGGAGGCGCCCGGGTTGGTGACCGCGAACCTGGACCTGGTGGCCCTGGCTTCGTATCGCGACAAGCTTCCGTTCCTGGCCGACCTGAGGTGACGTCGCGTTGCGCGCAACGTTGACGGAAGCCCCATCCTTGGGTGAGGTCGTGCCGCTCTGTTCTCGCCTCACCAAACCTGCCTCTTCATCACCCGCCATCGTCATGCTTCGACACACGCTTATCCATCCCGAGATCAACGCCGTCCTGGGCCGGGCGGGGCACCACTCCAAGATCCTGATTGCGGACGGGAACTATCCGGCCTCCACCAAGCGGGGTCCCAACGCGGCGTTGGTCTGTCTGAACCTCTCACCGGGTCTGGTGACAGTCTCACAGGTCTTGCGCGCTCTGCTCAGTGCGGTGCCCATCGATGAGGTGAACACCATGGGCATTCCCGCGGATGATCCCTATGCCCAGGCGGGCGAACCGCCAGTGTGGGCGGAGTATCGGCGCGATCTGGCGGCAGCCGGTTTGTCACTTCCCTTACGCCCCATTTCGAAGTGGGATTTTTATGAAGCGGTGGCATCGCCGGACCATGTGCTGACGGTCCAGACCGGGGATCAGGCGCTGTGGGGGAATCTGCTGTTGACCATGGGCTGCCGGACCGCGTGACGGGGGTCCGCAGCGAGCCGAAGAGGGGGCAGATCCACAGAGACCACCGAGCGACAGGTATGTGGTTTGTCAACAGTTGAGCGTCTGAGAACCGAAGGGAGGCGTGTGAACTGGCGGCTGAGCATGGTGCGGATTCGCTCGTGAAGCCGCAGAGCCTGAGTCTTGGAAAATGAGAGAGCGCGTGGTGGAGCACCACCACGTCCTCTCATCTTCCGTATCCTGGGGGGCGTTGATTTCCTGCCGAAGGCGGCCCGCTTCCATGCCGAAGCCACCGCATCCGTTCGTGGTTCAGGCGAGGGCTTCGGCGATGGGGACGGAGTTCGGCGGCGGCGATGGTGGCGAGGTGGAGGGGACGAATGCTCGTCGAGGATGGAGTAAGTAGACGCGTCCCTGCCGGAGCGACTGTTCCATGTCCTTCCGGAGCGAACGGCGATCCTTGCAGAGTCCCTCAAGAACGGAAGGGCCGACCTTGCCGGCGATCTTGCCGAGCTTGGTGCGTAGCTTCGTGTCGATCTGATCGACCGGTTCGGCGCGACCCATCATCAGATACCAGACGCAAACGACGAGACGGCGTGCGACCGCGGCGACTGCGAGGTTGTAGGCGCCCTTGCGCGCCAGGAGCTTCCGCCCCCACTGGGCGAGGGCATCCTTGGGAGAGCGCAGGATCGATTGGGCAGCCTCCATCAACAGGGCCCGCAGGGGCTTGTGGCCGTGGCCGCCGATGCCTCCGCTCCAGGTGCCTTCGCCGCTGTCGTCGAAGGCGGGATTGAGGCCGATATACTTGACGAGTTTCTTGGGTGCGGCGAAGCGCTGGATGTCTCCGATGCAGGCGCCGAGAGCGAAGGCAACGATGTCGCGGATGCCGGTCAGGCGGACAAGGGAGAGAAGCAGGGGATCGGAGGCCACCTGCAGGGCGATGACAGCGGACCAGTGCTCACGCTGCTCACGGGCTTGGCGACCTTCGAGGAGGAGCCCGTCGAGGATCTGGCGCTGAAGGGGGGGCCAGGGGTGGAGTTGGTGCAGGTGCTCGGTGAACGCGTCGGTGAAGTCGATATGGAAGTCGGAGGCCAGACGCACGCCCTGATCACTGAGGAAGCTGCGGAGGCGGTTGACGGTCTGGGTGAAGCGCTTGACCAGTTTGCGGTGGTGATGGAAGAGATCGCGCCGTTCCTGGGTTTTGGGATCCGGGATCCAGACGGTCTTGGCGGTGCCGGCGAGGAAGGCCTTGGCGATGCGGACGGCACTGATCCTGTCATTGTTGGCGTGGGCTTCCTTGAGTTTGCCCAGGTGGCAGCTCTCGAGAACGAGGGTCTTGCGGCCGAGGGCTTGGAGGGTCCGGGCGATGTAGAAGCTGTTGCCCGAGGCCTCAAGAACGATGGTGTCGAGCTCGGTGGTATGAGAGCTGGCCCAGGACTTGAGATTCCCCAGGGGAACCTTGTCGAAGGTCTTCTCGGTGATGGCTGCTGCGGGAGTAGGCCCGTGCAGCACGGCGGCAGTGAAGGTGTCGGGGTGAGCGTCCAAGCCGATCACGCGCTCGACAGGAGTGGCAGGAGGATTCAATGCTGTTCTTTGAAGGTTGAGCAGGTGGACGGAGACGGGTCAGGCGACTACATGCACTCAGGTATGCGGGGCGGTCCCCATGTAGGTGCTTTGCGCCAGCGCTCATTCACAGAAACGGAGCTGAAACTCCAAGTGTCCTCAACGAGCGTCTCCCGTAGGCCAGCTGCAGGTTTAGCGGACCAACAGCTCCAAAGGTGGCCCCGTCTCCGTCCATCCTGCAATGCTGCCTGAGTTGTTGCAGGACCGCCGACGGACAAACCTCATACCTTCACCGAGTGACACCGACACAGAGACGGGGAAAGAGGCGACGGGCGGAGCTCTTAGGCGTCGGGGAGCGCAGAAGTCGGAGGTGGCGTCGACAGGATGAGCAGGCGAGCGAGCAGTCGCCTC
>JADLFD010000672.1 GCA_020845805.1 Verrucomicrobiales bacterium
CGAGTTCTCGACGCGCAAGGTCGCGCCGCCGTGGGCGGGGACGAGTTCCAGCCGCACGAAACCGGCGGGATGATTATGGTGGATGGCGTTCTCGAGAACGTTGGAGAGGGCGAGGCGCAGGAGCGGGCGATCGGCGTGGAGGGTCAGGGTGCCCGGGGCGGTGAGGGAAAGGACGATTCCGGAGGGCTCGGCGAGCACGGCGGCGTCCTCGGCGAGGGCGCGGACTTCGGCGGCCAGGTCGAGGGACTGCGGGCTGAGTGGGAGTCGGCCCGAGTCGGCCTGGGCGAGGAGGAGCAGGCTGCGGGCGGTGGATTTCAGCCGATGGATCTCCTCGAGGAGGCTGGCGTGGGTTTGTTGCTCGCTGGAGCCTGGCGGTGCTCGGTGCAGGGCCTGTTCGACTTCGGCCTGCATGATGGCGAGCGGCGTCTTCAGCTCGTGGGAGGCATCGGCGCTGAAGCGCGTGGCCTGTCGAAAGCTGGAGTCGAGGCGGTCGAGCATCCCGTTCAGCACCCGGATCAGGTGATCGAGATCGGGATCCTCGCCGGCGACCTGGATGCGGCGGTCGAGTCCCTTGGCTTCGATCTGTTCAATGGTGGAGGCGAGGGTGCGGACCGGGCGCAAGGCGTGTCCGGCGAGCAGCCATCCCCCGGCCCCGACGATCAGCAAGGCGATGGGGAGGGCGACCACGAACACGGTGCGCAAGCGGCCGAGTTCGGTTCGCATGGCCGTGAGTTCGAGGCCGACCACGAGCCGTCCGTTCTCATTGCCCAGGATGGCGAAGCGCCAGGCGACGCCTTCGGCTTCCACGGTCTGGTAGTGAGGGATCCGGGTGAACAAGGCATGGGGCGACGCCGGGGAGATCTCGGGGTCCTCGGCCAGATCGAGATCCAGGTGGGAGGCCACAATCGATTTGGGCCAGCCGGCGGACTGGAAGCGCACCTGGCTTTCGGCGTCGGTGGCCAGGAGGACCAATCGTTGACCTGGTTCATCGCCGAAGATGAATTCGATGGCGCTGGCGAGGCGTTCGTAGCTGGCGCGCTGGTTCATCCAGCCGGGGTGGCGATAGGCGAGGGCGCGGAGTTCGCGATCGACGGCCTGGAGGCGTTCGTGATTCAGCCAGAGCCAGGCGGTCATCCCAAAGCTCAGCAGCACGATTCCCGAGAGCGCCGCGGTGAGCAGCGCGATCTTCGGACGAAAGCGTGACGCCCGGCGGATCATCGGGAAGCGTCGCGCGCGGCCGGGTTCTGGATGCGGTACCCGACCCCGCGGACGGTTTCGATCAGTCGCTCGGTTTCCAGATCATCGATCTTGCGGCGCAGGCGTTGGACGTAGACGTCGACGAGATTGGAGCCGGGATCGAAGTCACAGTTCCACACATGCTCGAGGATCTGGGCGCGGCTGAAGATGCGGCCGGGCGAACGCATCAGGCGTTCGAGCAGCGCGAACTCGCGAGTGGTGAGCTCGATGTGGCGGGTGCCGCGTCGGACCTCCCGGGTGAGGAGGTCGAGATGCAGATCCGCCACGGCGAGCAGACTCTGCGCGTTCCCGGAGGCACGCCGGCCCACGGCATGGATGCGCGCGCAGAGTTCCTCCACGTAGAACGGTTTGGTGAGGTAATCATCCGCGCCCAGTTGGAGACCTTCGAGGCGCTCGTTCAGTTCGCCGCGCGCGGTGAGCAGGATGACCGGGACGCTCATGCCCCGCTCGCGCAGGCCCCTGAGGATGCTCAACCCGTCGCGACCGGGCAGCATGATGTCCAGGACGAGGACATCATACGGCCGCGTGGTGGCCATGGTGAATCCTTCATCACCGCGGTGCGTGACATCGACGACGAAACCCTGCGCTTCGAGTTCCTTGCGGATGAGCGAGGCGATCTTCTTTTCGTCTTCGATGACGAGGATGTTCACGGGGCGGCCGGGATCGGTGAAGGCTGTTCTGCCGGTTGAAGGGCGCCTGGGCGATGCATTTTCTGGGTCGTCCCGGGGTCGGGGGAGACGTCGTCGAGGGCGCCCGGCGGAGGTGCGCGGAGGGGGGCAGGGCCCTCCGCGCGGCCTCGGCCACGATCCTAGCGTCGGCCTACGCGACCCGGGCTCGGCACGGGCGAGCGTGAGCTCGTGGGGTTGGGATGGGGCAGTTCGGTGACGGTATTGGCGCCGGCTTTGGGACACTCGCGCCGTGCGCCCACGCTCTGGCCCTGGCCTTGGCAGCCCTGGCCATTTCCCAGGGGGCACGCGCCTTCGGCAGCGGGCCCTGCGCCCTGGCCTCTGCCGGTGCCGCACTTCGCCCCTTGCCCCGACCCTTTTCCCTGGCCCTGGCCGGCGCAGGAAGGGTTGCCCCGGCCGCGGCCGGGAGTGGGGCAGCCCTCGGCGTTGGTGCAGGCGCCCGCGCCGGCGCCGGCGCCACAGGTTTGGCTGGGGTCGGTGGGATTGCCCAGGGCGGTCTGGAAGGCGTTCAGATGCCGGCCGGAGGCGGCGTAGAGGTTTTGGAAGACGGTTGCGATGTCGGTCGCCTGCACTTGGGCGAGGGCTTCCGCGAGGTCCGCGCGGTCCGTTTCCTCGATCTTCACGCCCACCTTGAGCGCGTCGGTGAGGGACACGGCACCTTCCGCGACGAGGGCGTCATGGAGGGTTTGGAGTTCGGGGAACGAGTAGCGGCCGGGTTCGGCGGGGGAGGGATCGGCGACCTGGTAGCGGCGGAGGAGGGACTCGACGGCGCTCAGGTGCCGCTGTTCCGCGGCGGCGATGCGTGGGAAGGTCGGATGCTCCCAGCGTGCGGCGAGCGTTTGGTAGACGTCGCGGGCCAGCTTCTCCTCCTGCTTCATGAACTGAAGGCTGACCGTTTCCTGGGGGGTGAGGGCGAGGGCGACCGGGGCGAGCGCCACGGCGGCGAAGCTGGCGGTCATCCAGGAGGTGAGCGTGGAAGCGATGTGTTTCATAGGGGTCCTTGGTTTCAGTTGGGATTTGGCTGCTGGACTGAGGCGCGCCGTCGCGTCCCATCGAGGAGATCTGACCGAAGTCAGATGAATCCGGACCGGGGAACTGCATGACAGTTTGTTCATGTTCACCGTGTGGCTGGGGTGGGTGGGGGCAGGTGACGACCCGGTGGCGTCGGGGCCACGTCGCGGGTTCAGGCGATACGTTGGCGGAATCCCGGTTGACACCAGAGAGCGTGGGCGTCAGACGGGGGAGGGGCTGCGCGCGACGCGCTTTACTGACGCACTATGCAACCGATTCTCCATCGACCTGAACGCCGGATTGGCGGGTTCACCCTGATCGAGCTGCTGGTGGTGATCGCCATCATCGCCATCCTGGCCAGCATGCTGCTTCCGGCGTTGGCCCGTTCGAAGAGCAAGGCGCAGGGCATCCTGTGCCTGAGCAACGGCAAGCAGATGACGCTGGCGTGGCGGATGTACGTGGACGACAACAACGAACGTGTTCCGCAGTCGTTTGGCCCCAACCAGTGGGTGAACGGGAACATGAGCCTGGGAAGTCCCGCGGACCCGAGCAACTGGTCGCTCGACCAGGACATCAAGAAGAGCCTGCTCTGGCCCTACTGCGGGAACAGTCCAGGCATCTGGAAGTGTCCGGCGGACAAGAGTACTTCGAAGGTGAAGGGACAGTTGTTGCCCCGCGTGCGGAGCATCGCGATGAGCGGATGGTTTGATTCCACCGACGTGCAGGGTTTCGGTCCCGGGTTCCGCATCTACAAGACCATGAACGACCTCGTGGATCCGGGTCCGTCGATGACCTGGATCTTCATCGACGAGCGCGAGGACAGCATCAACGACGGGGAGATGATCGTGGGCATGACCGGCTATCCCGACCAGCCGGCGCAGTGGAAGATCGTGGACTATCCCGCGAGCTATCACGGCGGGGCAGGCGGCCTGTCGTTCTCGGACGGGCATTCCGAGGTCAAGAAGTGGAAGGATCCGCGCACCATGCCGCAGCTGCGTAAGAACGTGGATTTGCCGCTGAACGTGAATTCGCCGAACAACCCGGACTGCCGCTGGTTGATGGATCGCACCACGCGGAAGGTGAATCCCTAGCGGGAATCCTCCCGCGCAGGGGCCGGTGAGTTTGGTGGCCGTTGGTTCGAGCCGGGAGGCCGCTTGGGCTCAAGGGAGAGGGTTGGCCAGTTGGCTGAGAAGGAAGCGATCCGGCGGGGCTTGCTCGTAGGCGGTGAGCCAGAGGTCGGCAAGGGTGTTGGCGGCGCGCGCCAATTGTTCGAGCAGATACGGTTTTCCCTCCTGACCAAGTCCCGGTTCGCCGCTGAGCTTCCCCGCTTTCTCCATCGCGTAGAGGGGTTCCATGCGTTCGAACTGCTCGCCGACGAAGCGGCAGGCGAAGCGGAACACGGGATCCTCCTGAGGGGCATCGGGGAGGCTGCGCAGGGTTTGGGCCGGGCGCGTGCGGGCGAGGACGTCCTCGAGTTGGAGTCCGACTTTCCGCAGGTAGCCGCCATCGATCCACGCGTGGAAGGTGCGCTGGGTGAGGTAACCATTCGGATTGGGGCCAACCCAGCCATTGTAATGGATGGTGCTATGCAGGGGTTGGGTGGCGTCGCCGACGGCATGTCCCATGACTCCCATGAGATGGACGACGTTGGCGCGTGCGTTGGCTACCTGGGTGGGATTTCCTGAGGTTTCGTAGGCTTTGAGGTAAGAGAAGGCGGATTTAAGTCGCGCGAAATCCTCGGCGATGGACCAGGGAAGGAAGCCGGGCAGCCAGCGGATTCGATCCAGGTCGTTGGTGGGGTTGACGGGACGAAACCGCTCCGGGTGGGTGGCGCGAAGGCGTGCGAGGTGCGCGACGAACTCGTAGCGGAAGGGCGGCAGGTTGGTGAGGGTCAGCTCGAGGGGCGGAAGGTCCTCCAGATCGAAGTAATGGTCCGGATGATTGGCGTGGCGGAGCGGGGAGTGGGGGGTGTTGCGCCAGCGATCGAGTTCTCCGGAGAGGAAGGCGATGCGTTCACGCGTCTCGGGCGTGCGGGCCCAGTCCGGGAAAGACTTCGGGAGCAGGTTGAGGGCGGCGAGGTTGACGGTGCGGTGGCCCTCGTAATCCCAGGCGTGCGCCGGGAGCAGGGCGGCCAGGAGGCAGCTGGCGATCCGCATCGATCGGAGGAGGGAACTGGGGCGCATGCGCCGATGCTGCCGGTCCCGCGCCGCGCGGCGAGGTGAATCCGGCCGTGACAAGGCGGGGCGCTCCGTGGCACCGGAGAGGGGTGGAACGCGAGGCCCTGTCCCAGGCTCTGACCGCGCTCGGATGTCCCGCCGACAAGTGTGGCGAGATGGCCGACCAATTGCTCAAGCGCGCGAGCCAGTTGGCAGCGGAACGCGGCTGGACGCAGGACGCCGCGCTGGTGCATCTGATGAAGCTGATGCGCGAAGGCTGGGCGGCGAAGGAGCGTGGTTTCTGAGGTGGCGTTCCGCGTCCCCGAGTTATTTTTCCCCCCACCACCCACCATGATCCAACCCTGGCCCCTGCTCCGGTCCGAGCCGCTCGGAAATTTCCGTGTGTTCCAGCTTCGTCGTGACTGGCGTCGTTCCCCGCGCACGGGGCGCGAGCACGATTTTTTCGTCATGAACGCGCCCGACTGGGTGAACGTGATTGCGCTGACCCCCACGGGACAGGTGGTGTTGGTGGAGCAATTCCGGCATGGCACGGCTTCGGTCGATCTGGAGGTGCCGGGGGGGGTGATGGATCCGGAGGACGACTCGCCGCTGACGACGGCGGTGCGTGAGTTGCGTGAGGAGACGGGGTACGTGGGGACGCGGGTGACCGCGATTGGCAGCATCGCGCCGAACCCCGCGCTGCAGGCGAACACCTGTCACACCATCCTGATCGAGGGCTGCGAGAAAAAGGAGGAGCACGATTTCGATCCGGGAGAGGACATCCTCACCCGCCTGGAGCCCGCCGCGGAACTGTCGCGTCTGGTGGCCACGGGGCGCATCCGGCACGCGCTGGTGGCGGTGGCCATCCAACACTACGAGCACTGGCTGCGCGGAC
>JADLFD010000673.1 GCA_020845805.1 Verrucomicrobiales bacterium
GCCCGCGGCACGTGCGCGCCTGGCAGTTCCGACCCCGCTCGCGCGCGGTCCATCACATTTTCCTGCGCCTCGATCGCTCGGGAGAGGGGCGGCGACGGGACGCGCGAGATCCGGATCCCGGCTTTCCCGGCATGGACACCCCTACCGGCATCGAATCGCCTCCCGGCCACTTCGCCAGCTGGCAACCCGGGGCCGCGCCGCGCCGCATCCCCGAGGGACTGGCCTGGACGCTATTACCCGGCAGCGATCTCGTCATCCAGATGCACCTGCAGCCCCTGGGTCGCATCGAAACGATCGAATCCGAGATCGGCTTTTACTTCACCGACCAGGCGCCCACGCAACAACCGGTGAAGATCGCGCTCAACAACTTCGATATCGACCTGCCGCCGGGCTCGATGTCGAACGTCGTGCGCGACAGCTTCACCCTGCCTGGACAGGCGGACCTGCTCGGGCTCTTGCCGCACACGCATTACCTCGGGCGACGCATCGAATCCATCGCCCACCTCCCCGACGGCACGCAGCGTCCGCTCTTCCTCATTCCCGACTGGGACTTCAACTGGCAGGGGGACTACCAGTTCAAGAACCCGGTGCGACTGCCGTCCGGAACGCGCATCGAGATGGCCATCACTTTCGACAACAGCACCAACAACGCGCGCAACCCGTTCTCACCTCCCCGCCACACGCGCTACGGGCCCAATACCACCGACGAAATGGCGGAGCTCTGGATGCAGCTCCTCCCCACATCGCCCACCGACGCGGCGGCCTTTCGCAAGGCGGCCTTCGACCGCGGCCTGCGCGATGTGAACTGGGTCAACCGCGAACGCCTGCGCATCAACCCGCGCGACGCCGCGGCCCACGTCAACCTGGGACGCGTGCTCCTCGCCCAACGCCGACCCGCCGACGCGACCAAGGAGTTCGAGGAAGCCGCCCGTCTCGATCCCCAACTCGATGAGGCGCACTATTTCCTCGGGCTCACCCATCGCCTGGCCAACCGGCCCGCGCAGGCCATCGAGGCGTTCACCCGCGCCGTCGAAATCAATCCCGACCACGCCCGCGCCCACGGCAACCTGGGCCTGGTCCTCCTCGACGCGCAGCAACTCGAAAAGGCCGGTCTCCACCTCTCCCAGGCCGCGCGCCTCGACCCCCGGGACGCTCTCGCCCTCGCCAAGCTCGGCGCGCTCCGCGTGCTCCAAGGCCAACCCGCCGAAGCCATCCCGCTGCTCGAACGCGCCCTGAGCCTCGATCCCTCGGACCGGGAATCCGCACAGTTCCTCGAACTCGCCCGGCGGCGCCTCAACCCCGGCCCCGTCCCGCTGCCTTGAGACCCTGCCCGAGACCGCGTGCCGACCACGCCGCCCTGATGTCCACGGATCTCCACCACTCCTGGGGCGGCGCCGGACTCCAAACCGCGTCGTGGCGACGGGCGCTGGTGCTGGCCCTGGCTCTGGCCGGGGCATTCGCGCTGCTCGTTCCCGTCGCGGCCCCCGCCGCCGTCACGCCACTTTCGGTGTCCGCCACCGGCCACCCGGGTTTCACGCGCCTTGCCCCGGAAGCCACCGGACTCAACTTCACCAACCGCCTTTCCGATCTGGGCGCAGCCAGCAACCAGATCCGCCTCAACGGCAGCGGCGTTGCGCTCGCTGACATCGATCGCGATGGACGTCTCGATGTCTTCCTCTGTGGACTCGAATCTTCCAACCGTCTCTTCCGCAACCTGGGTGGCTGGCGTTTTGAAGCGCTCGAGTCGAGTCCCGGGCTGGCCCTGCCCGGAAGCTATGCCACGGGGGCCGCTTTTGCCGACGTCGATGGGGATGGCGACTCCGACCTCCTCGTCAATGCCCTCGGCGAAGGCACGCGCCTGTTCCTCAACGACGGCGCGGGACGCTTCGCGGAACGCACCGATGCCGGCCTCATGCGCCGAGGCGGCGCCTCCTCCCTCGCCCTGGCGGATATCGATGGCGACGGCGACCTCGACCTCTACGTCGCCAACTACCGCACCCAGACCGTGCGCACCACCGGCATCCCCATGGTCAACGTCGGCGGCCAACGCACCATCCCACCCCAGTTCAAGGACGACCTCGAACTCACCCCCGAAGGCCGTGTCCTGGAACACGGCGAACCGGATCTGCTCTACCTCAACCTCGGCGACGGTCGGTTCCAGCTCGAACCCTGGACCCAGGGCCGGTTCCTCGACGAAGACGGTCGGCCGCTCGCCAAAACCCCGCGCGACTGGGGTCTCGCCGCCGCCTTTCGCGACCTCAATCAGGACGGTCTCCCCGACCTGTACGTGTGCAACGATTTCCACTCCGAAGACCGCGTCTGGATCAACCTCGGCCGCGGCCGCTTCCGCGCCGCCCCACGCCTGGCTCTGCGCAACAGCGCCACCTTCTCCATGTGCGTGGATTTCGCAGACCTTAACCGCGACGGCTGGGATGACTTCTTCGTCTCCGACATGCTCGATCGCCACCGCGAACGGCGCATGCACCAGCTCGCCGCCCTCTCGCCCCTCGCGTCGCGCATCGGCGTCTACGACGACCGTCCGCAGTACGGCCGCAACGTCCTCCAGGTAAATCGCGGCGACGGCACGTTCGCCGAGCTCGCGCACTTCGCCGGACTCGAACGCTCCGGTTGGACCTGGGGCGCGGCGTTCCTCGATGTCGATCTCGATGGGTTCGAGGACCTCCTGCTCACCACCGGCCATCTGTTCAATATCCAGGACCTCGATGCGGCAGCGCAGATCGAACGCCAGGGCCCGTATCGACGGGACCAGATCCCAGGAAAACTCCTGAAGTATCCGAAGGTCGCCTGGCCCAAACTCGCCTTTCGCAATGAGGGTCACCTTGGTTTCACGGAATCCGGTGTCGCCTGGGGCTTCGCGGATGCCGGCGTCGCCCATGGCCTGGCGCTCGGCGACCTCGATGGCGACGGCGACCTCGACGTGGTGGTCAATGACCTCAACCGCGCCGCCGGCTTGTACCGCAACGAAGCTCACGCCCCCCGTGTGCTCGTCCAGCTCCGCGGCCCCGCCCCCAACTCCGATGGCATCGGCGCGCGCGTCAGCCTCGTCACCCCGCAACTGGTCCAGAGCCAGGAGATCCAGTGCGGCGCACGCTACCTTTCGTGCGACGCCCCCCAGCGGACCTTCGCCTGGCCCTCCAACGCCACCCTCGCCTCATTGGTCGTCCATTGGCCCGACGGCCAGTCGCAAATCCTCGACGGCATCCAGCCCAACCAGCAGTACCTCCTCGTCCACACGCCCAGCGCGTCCCCCGCCCCTCCGACCACGACCCTCCCCCGGCACCCGCCCTTGCCCCCGGGCGAACCCTGGTTCATCGAAACGTCGACGCTGTTGAACCACCGGCACACCGAGAACCTCTTCGACGACTTCCAACGCCAACCCCTCCTGCCGTTCAAACTCAGCCAGCCCGGCCCCGCGCTCGCGTGGTGTGATCTCAACCAGGATGGCCGGGACGACCTCGCCATCGGTGGCGCCGCGGGCGGCCACCTCGCTGCCTTCCTCAACTCCGGCCGAGGAACCTTCGAACGCCTGCCCAACGCCACCACCCCGGCGCCCGCCCCCCTCGCCCGCGACGTCACCGGCATCGTCACCGCGCCAGATCACCCCGGCCGCTTGTGGATCGCCCTCAGCAACCACGAGGATGCCCAGACCAACCTGGTCGCTCTCCGCGAATGGCAGCCAATCCCGTCGCCTGCGAACCCAGTCGATCGCGACCTCCTCGCCGACCTGCCGGATGCTGGATCCGCCGGCATCCTGGCTGTCGCCGACGCCGACGGGGACGGCGACCTCGATGCCTTCATCGGGGGCCGCTCCATGCCCGGACGCTACCCCGCTCCCGCTTCCTCCCTGATCCTGCGCCAGGACGCCGGGCGTTTCCTCCCGGATCCCGCGACCCGCGATCTCCTCACCCACGCAGGCCTGGTCACCGGGGCCTTGTGGTCCGATCTCGATCTCGACGGCAGCCCTGAACTCGTCCTCGCCTGCGAATGGGGCCCCCTGCGCATCCTGCAACGACGCGGCACCCAATGGGCATGGCTCGACCCCGAGCTGCAGGTCAACACCGCCAACGCGCGGCGACTCTCGGACTGGACCGGACTCTGGACCACCCTCGCCTCCGGGGATTTCGACGGAGACGGGCGTCCCGACCTGCTTGCCGGCAACTTCGGCCGCAACAGCCCGACGCGCCCGACGCCAGAGCATCCCGCCCGACTTCACTACGGCGACTTCGATGAAAGCGGTTCGGTCGATCTGGTTGAGGCTTCGTTCGACCCTGAGCTCGGCCAGGAAGGGCCCGATCGCGACCTTCTGTCCTTGCAACAAGCTGTGCCCTCCCTTGTCGCTAAGTTCGCTTCACACACCGCCTGGTCGAAAGTGGGCACCGACGATCTGCTCTCAGGACTGGGCACACGCGTGCGCCGCCTGGGGGTCGTCACCGTGGACACCTGCCTCCTGCTCAATCGTGGCGCCCGTTGGGAGCTCGTTCGATTGCCGGACGCCGCCCAGTTCGCACCGGCCATGGGAGCAGCCATTGCCGACTTCGACGGCAACGGCACCGAGGATGTCTTCCTCGCGCAAAACTTCTTCCCAGTGCAACCCCTGGCCTCGCGGCAGGACGCCGGCCTCGGTCTCCTGCTGAGGAACGACGGCCACGGCCGATTCACCACCGCCGGCAGCGCACTCACAGGTCTCTCGGTCTTCGGTGAGTCGCGCAGTTGCGCCGTCGCCGACTACGATCTGGATGGCCGCACGGATCTCGTGGTCAGCCAGAACGGTGCGGAAACCCGACTCTTCCGGAACCGCCACGCGCGACCGGGCCTCCGCGTCACGCTGCGCGGTCCGGCCGGCAATCCGCACGGGATCGGAGCGCGAATTCGTGTGCGCCAAGGCACCACCTTCGGACCCTCACGCGAAGTGCAATCCGGTTCGGGCGGCCTGGCCCAGAACAGCCCCTATGTGGTGCTCGCGCGTGGATCCGAGGCCACTGGACTCGCGGGGGAACTCGGACTCGAACTCGAAGTCACCTGGCCGGGCGGTCAGCGCACCACCACCCTCGTCCCAGTGAACGCCGCGTCGGTGATCGTCACGCATCCCGGACCTACTCTCGTTCCCATTCCCAGCCCATGAAGCTCAGCGTCATCATCGTCCCTCTGATGATCATCCTCGGTGGCATCGTGACATTCATCGTGGTGCCATTGGACTATCGGTTGCGGACCCTGATCCTGCTCGGCGATTTCTTCGCGGCGGTGGTGATCTTCCTGGTGCTTCTACGCACCACGCAACGCTAGCCGGACTTCGCTCGCTCCACCGCTGCTGCGCACGCCTTTCCCCACGCCATTCAGCGCGGACTCACCTCCGCGGCTACAGGGCTGCCGCGGCTCGCCTAGAACCGCACGTCGCAAGCCACGATCAGATTCCGGCCGGGCTCGTTCAGACCCGAGCCGTGCACGCGGTAGTCCGCATTCGCCAGGTTCTCCAAGGCCAGAGAAAGCGTCGCCTTCGCACACGGACGCCACCCGGCTCGGAGGTGGTACACTTCATATCCCGGCGTCCCCCCGGATGGGATCCGATCCGTGTCCCGAGCATCCCCCGACGACAGCAGATCCTGCGTGCGCGCCACGGTGGTGGCGAATTCCGCCCAGAACCGCCGATCCTCCGCTTCCCACCGGATCCCTGCGTTCACCGTCGCCGGCATGATGCGCGTCACCGGCTCCTCGAGGATCGGGCCTCCCGGGGACAGCGGCGTTTCCACGCGCCCTTCCATCCAGGTCAGGTTCCCCCACAGGCCAAACCCGGCGCCCAAATCCACACTGGCATCCAACTCCACGCCGTGGACGTAGCCATCACCCGAGTTCTGCTTGGTCACGATCGCCGCCCCCGCGGGCGTGGCCAGCCCGGTCGGGACGCGGACAATCATCTCGTCGATCAGGGTGTGGAAAAACGAGGCCTCCAACCCAAACCTCCCGTGGTGCGTCTTCACGCCTCCTTCGAAAGAGATGAAGTGCTCCGGGGACAGATCCAAGGCCGGCACCTCCTGCTCCCCGCTGCGCGCGATGTCGAACCGGGTCAGGTCGGAAAAATTGGGCGCACGAAAGCCCTGAGAAACCCCACCAAACACCACCCAACGCCGATCCGCATCCACCCGCCAAAGGAAGCGCCCACTCCCCACCGCCGTGCTCCACGAATCCTCGAAGGACAAAGGCGCCGCGGTGAACGGATCCTCCGCTGCTCCCGCGTCGGCATGCGCCTGGTTGATCCTTCCGCCTAGCGTCAGCTCCAGCCGTTCGTTCCACAGCGGAATGCGGTCCTGTACGTACGCACCGAACAGATCATACCCGCCGTCATCGGTGACTGGGCCCTGCCGCCGTTGGGACTGCAACTCTCCGGTGCTCGCATAGCGACGGAACGTGGAGTCCACCCAATCATGATAGAACTCCGCGCCATACACCCATTCTCCCACCGACGTGGTGCTGAGCGCCTGGACCCACGCCCCAAGCGTGCCCACGTCCACCGTTTGCTCGTCGCGACGCAGGTCCGAACGCCACCGCGTCTCCTTCTCGCCCTGCACCTGATACGACAGGCTGGCGCGCACTTCGTCGACGAACCCGTCCAGGTCCCGCGCCTGGTACTGCACGTAGTTCAGATCCCGGAGTTGGTCGAAAATGCGTGTGAAATCTCGCCCCACCGTCGCCCCTTCCCAGCTCTTTCCCTGCACGGTGGCGTGCGTCCGCCACGCGTCATCCAAATCCACCGTCTGATGACCGAAGACCACCTCGGAGAAGTCATTGGGCCGCCATCGAACCTTCGCATCGGCATCCCACTCGCTGTAGCCCGTGCGCGGCATCAGACCGAGGTCTTCCCCTCCCCGCAAATCCCCGTACTCCTTCATCGTCAGCCCCGCGTGCAGTCCCACGGTCTCTCCCCCGTTCGCGGAAAACTCCCCGCGCCCGGTATGGGAAGACTCGGCGGATGCGAATCGATAGAACGCGCGTCCATCGGCGTGCCACCCGGGATCGAATGACTCCCGCCCCCGGGTGAAGGCCTGCACCGTGCCGCCAATCGCGTCGCTGCCGTACAACACCGACCCCGGCCCGCGCACCACCTCCATCCGTGAAAGCGAGAACGCGTCGACGGTGCTCCAGTACTGGTTCGGGCCATCGCGAAACGTCGAGTTGTTCAGCCGGATGCCGTCGATCAGCATGAGTGTGCGGAAGCCGGTGAATCCGCGCAGAAACGGGGATCCTTGGCCGTGTCCCGTCTTCTGCAACATGATCGAAGGCAACTCACGCAACGCCTCCACCGTCGTGCGTGGCAACCGCTCCTCAAACGCCGTGGCCCCCACGACGCTCGCAGAATAAGGAAGATCCTGCGGCTCCAACGCCGTTCGCGAAGCGGTCACGATCATGGGCGGCAGCAACTCCGCCCCCGCGGCGGCCTCCATGCTCGGTTCCAGGCCCGCCTGCGCGAAAACCATCGTGGGTGAGATCGCCAGGATCAGCGGTGGGAACACGCTGCGCCGATGCGGTCTGGACAAGCTCGATGCCATGGCCATTGGACCGGGAACGTTTGCCAATTCGTGCCAGCAAGGCAATCCACCCGGCAGCAGTTAACGCGAAGGTTGCACAACGATCCCGGATCCCTTACGAGGTCAGGGGTGGACCTGAGAGATCGCGGCCCGCCGACTCCGGATCCTGACTATGCTGACTATGTGCCGCCTCCCTGCTCCCGCTGGCCTCGCGACGCGGGGCGTCCGCTTCCTCGCCCGATCCCTGGCCGTGCTCGGCTTCCTGCTGGGCGGCCTTGAATCTGGCCAAGCCGCATCCGCCACCCCGGCACCCGTCACAGCCCCGAAGGTTTCGCGCGCCGAGCTGACCCGGGCCATCGACCGCGGTGTCCAATGGCTCCTGACCCACCAGAACTCGAACGGCTGGTGGTCCACGGCGGATCAACCCGCGGTCACCGCACTGGTCCTGACCGCGTTGAACCGGGAGCCTTCGGGCCGGTTCCTGCGCGAGCGCCCTTCGGAATTGAGCCGCGCCTACGACTTCCTCCTGATGAGCGCGCGTCCGGACGGCAGCATTCACCGCGGCGGGCTCGCCAACTACAACACCGCGCTCAGCCTCGTGGCGCTGTCCACGGCCGGCGACCCGAACTTCCTGCCGGTCATCCGCGGCGCGCGCGCCTACCTGGCGGGGACGCAGGTGGACTTTGGCACGGCCGGCACCCACGACACGCCGTACGACGGCGGCGTGGGTTACGGCAGCAAATACCAGCACTCCGATATGAACAACACGCTCATGGCCATCGAGGCCATGCGCTGGTCGGAGTCCGCGCTACCCCGCGACGAGATCGCCAACGCCCCCAAGACCGCCAAGGATCTGAACTGGGCTGCGGTCGCGGCGTTCCTGCAAAACTGCCAGAACCTGCCCTCGCACAACCCTGCCCCCTGGGTCTCCACCAACGACCGCGATCACGGTGGCTTCGTCTATTATCCCGGACATTCCATGGCGGGCGGGGAAACCAACGCGGTGACCGGACGCGTCGCGCTCCGTTCCTATGGCAGCATCAGCTACGCCGGTCTCCTGAGTTACGTGTATGCGCGCGTGGAAAAAGACGACCCCCGCGTCACCGCCGTGCTCGAATGGCTGCGCGAGAACTACACGCTCGAGGAGAATCCCGGCATGGGCCAGCAAGGGTACTACTACTACCTGCACCTCATGACCAAGGCACTGACCGCCGCCCGCGTCGGGACCCTGAAGGCCCGCCTGCCCCAGGCCGGCGGTGCCGGACCGCACGAAGCGGATATCGACTGGCGGCAGGAGGTCGCCCGCCGCCTGTTGACGTTGCAGTCGCCCGACGGCTCGTGGGTGAACGAGAACCAGCGCTGGTGGGAAACGGACCGCAGCCTCGTGACCGCCTATGTGCTGATCACGCTCGAGATGCTGCACGCCGCGGGCGCGTGAAGGCCGCCCCGCCGGCAAGCGCCGTGAGATCTCCCGGTCATTCTCACACGGCGATCAGCGCCTTGATCACCCCGGTCTCGGGCTTCAGGTAGGTGGGAAAGACCTCCGCCACCGCGTCAAACGAGGTGCGGTGCGTGATCCAGGGCCGGGTGTCGAGACGGCCCTCCTCGATCAACGAAATAATACGCGTGAAGTCCGTGGGCAACGCATTGCGACTCGCCATCACGGTGAGTTCGCGTCGGTGCAGCAGCGGCGCATGCGGGAAGGAGACCTCCAGCTGCGTGATCCCCACGTACACCAGCCGTCCGGCAAAGGCACAGAACGCCAGCGCACGGCTCATCGACAGATGAGAACCTGTGGCGTCCACCACCACATCAGCCAATTGGCCGCCGGTGAGGTCGGTGAACTGCTTCAGTTCCGCACCATCGCCGCGCACGACCAGGGTGTCTCGGATACCCATCCTCTCCCTGACAAACGCGAGTCGTGCTTCGTTGGTATCCATGACCACCGTCCGCGCGCCGCTCAGGCGTGCGAATTCGATCACCGACAGGCCGATGGGACCGGCGCCCAAGACCAGGATCGTCTCGCGCGGTTGCGGCGCGC
>JADLFD010000674.1 GCA_020845805.1 Verrucomicrobiales bacterium
GACAGGCACACGCCCCCATCGCCTCTGGCCGCGGAGGTGCGCCCCGGTCGCTCCTGTAGCTCAAATGGATAGAGCAGCGGTTTCCTAAACCGCGGATTCCGGTTCAATTCCGGACAGGAGTACCAACTCGCGGTCGATGATGGGGTTGTCCCAGGCACTGGAGGGCGCGGAGAGTTTGGCATGCGCCGACTGCGGCGGTGCTTTTGCCTGACCTTTCACCCAACTCGCTCACCCCAGACGAAAAGCGCGCATCGCGTCCTCGGCGCATGAGGTGAACGCGATGCCAGGGGAATCCCAACGCCGCTGGTCACCTCCCGGTGGGCAGCGCGGCAGCGATGTTGTCCAGAGCGGTGGAGGCGAGCTGCTCGAGGTCGGGATCGCCTTCCTGCCGGCAGTTGCGCAAAGCGCCAACAGCCTCGACAGCGACGCTACCCAGTTCGCCCAGGTGTCGTGCGGCGAGGTAGCGGTCGGCGGAGCTTCGGGTCGGCTCAAGTCCCCGGATCAGGGTCTGGAGGGCGTCGCGTCGGGTGGTTGGGGAATCGACGCCAATGCGCAGTAGCGCGAAGGCGGATTCCAAGCGCACGGAGGGATCGGGATCCTGGAGGGAGACGAGGAGTGTGGGGACGGCGTCGATGGCGTCCGGGCCGATCGCGGCCAGGACGGCGGCGTTCAGACTGCGGTTACCTCGACCGGCGGTGCTCAGGGATCGGGTCATTGCGCGGACCACCAGAGGGGTTCGGGCCTCGTCGATGCGGAGCAGCGTTTGGGCGATGGCGAACGAGAAATCGACATCACTGCGACTCGCGGACTGGTGTTCGAGCGCGGCGGCCAGGGGCGCGGCGGCAGAGGACGCGTTGGTACCGAGGGCGGCGAGGCGTTCGAGGGCGGGGTAGAATCGGGGCGAGCCGGGACGGATCGCATCGGCGATGAGCTCGCCGGGAGTGGCCAGGGTTTGGGACCGAGCAGGCGGCTCGATGGCTTTCACGGCCTCCGAGATCCAGTACCGGGCGTAGTCGTCCGGGTCGTCGAGCAGTCTGCCCAGCGTGGGCAGCGCGGCCTTGGCGGCCGGCCCGATTCTCGACAGCTGCACGGCGGCGTTACCACGCACGAGTGGGGTGGGTGACTTCAAACCCTCGAGCAGGACCGCGATCGGTTCGTCCGTCTCGCCGGTGATGCGGTGGATGGCGGCGGCGGCGTTGAAGCGCTCATCCGGGTCGGTGCCGCGCAGACAGCGACGGAGGGCGGGCAAGGCGAAGGCCGCTTCTGGGCCGGCGAGGCCGGCAAGCTGGCCGGCGGCCGCGGTGCGAACCTCGTGATGGGGCGAATCGAGCGCCATGACCAGGGCCGACAAGGCTGCGGGCGGATGGTGCTTGGCGAGGAGCGCGCCCAAGGATTCCGCCGCGCGCAGTCGGAGCTCACCGTCGGACGAGTTCAAAGCCTTGCGGAAGGCGGCGATGCCAGCAGCCATGACCCGCTGGGGATGGCGCAACACCAGCTCTTCCAACATGCGCGCCGCCTCGGTCCTCACGAGACGCGGGGAGACCGGGACAGGCAAGTGGGCTCGGAGCGCCGCCGGGAAGCTGGGCCATACGCGAACGTAAAAATCAGTCAGCAGGGAATTCGATTCCAGGCTGTTGGCCAGCCAGGGTACGGCATTGGTGCCGATGGCTCGGAGGGCTTCCTTGGCGGGGCGCTCGGCGGATTGCCAGGGCTGTTGCGGGAGGGTGCGGGCGAGTTCGAGGATCCAGTAGGTTACCGGTTTTCCTTGGTACTTGGGTTTGGCTGGAAGGCAGAGGCCGACTGCGAGGAAGGTTGCGAGCGCGACACCCACTACGAGGATTGCGTTGCGGTAGCGCTTCATGGATGAGGATCCCTCCCAGGATGTCAGAGCCTGCGGACGCGTCCAGCCACGCTCTGGGGTATGCCGTCCATCATGCCGAAAACCCACCGGCTGGAAAGGCGTGACGCCCCGTCCCTCGAGACGGGGGCGGTTCATGGGAGTGCGGTTGTTCGCATGGTTGGGTGAGTTGGCACGGTTCCTGGCGGTGGCGTACTTCGTGAAATACTCGTTCGAGCGGAACCAGATTCCGCCGTCGGCTCGGGTGGTGCTGGTGCTGGTGCTGGTGCTGGTGCTGGTGCTGGTGCTGGTGCTGGTGCTGGTGCTGGTGCTGGGACTGGGGCTGGTGCTGGGACTGGGGCTGATGATCGGCGGCATGAAGCTGCGGCGACGCGAGTAGACGGTGACGTCGCAGACGCTGTGCGCGACGGGTGTGGTGGTGTTGTGCGCGGCGCTGTTCACGGGGCACGCGTTCTTTCTATCAACTGCCCTGGCTGCCGCAGGTGGCGACGTTCGCGCTGATGACGGCGGTGACCGTGGCGGCCTTTGTGCTGGCGGTGCGGATGCCGGCGCGTGGTGGCATGGACCACGGGCCCGCTCGCTGCCCTGCGGACCTTGCTGCTCAGCGCGGTGGCCACCGCGATCTGGATCGGCCGGCTGCCGCGGGACCTGGCTCAGCCGGGTGGGTCGATGGGGATTGTGACGGGCAAACGAGGTGGCGGGA
>JADLFD010000675.1 GCA_020845805.1 Verrucomicrobiales bacterium
CGGCGCGCAACATCGCGCTGCCCATCGGCCCCGCCGGCAACCAGAAGACCAATGCGGTCCCCCTCCTCGCCGTGGGCCAGATCACCGCGGCCGACCAAAGCGCGCTGAACGTGGACCAAACGTACCAACTCTCCGTGATCCGCGGACCGCGCCGCGTCGGAGAGGAAATCCCCGTACTCAACAGCGCCACCGGCCTGCGCGATTTCACCAAGCCGCAGGACTTCGTCGGAACCAAGACCTTCCCTGACTACGACGCCTACGCCAACGCGTACATCTACGAGGTTGCCCTGCCCGGCACCGAGAAAAAGGGCCGTGTCTTCGTGGGCCAGCGCAAGGACCCGTTCGTGGTCAACCTCGGCGAGACCTTCGACCTGGTGAACATCAGCACCAGCCCACTCGGGCCGGAGAACGCCAACCGGGACTCGCTGGCCGATAAGAACGTCACCTCGATCTGCCTCGAAGTGCCCGTGGAGTTCCTGCGCGCCAACGCCGACCAACCGATCCTGGGCGCCTGGACCACCGCCAGCCTTCCCACACGCACCCAGGAAGGCGCCACGGTCCTGACCCAGCACAGCCGTCTCTCCATGCCCCTCGTCAACGAGGTGGTCATCGGCCTGAAGGACAAGGACGCGTTCAATGCCTCCGAGCCCAAGAACGATCTGCAGTTCGCCGACTACGTGACGCACCCGACGCTGCCGGTGATCCTCGAGCTCCTCTACGGCGCCGCCGGGGTCAAAGCCCCCACCCAATACCCGCGTACCGATCTCCTCGCCGTGTTCGTCACCGGCGTCGACGGCCTCAACAAGAATGGTTCCCTGGGCGAGATGCAGCGCCTCAACACCAGCATCCCACCCACCCCGCGCGCTCAACAAAAGAACATGGGCGTACTCGCCGGCGACAACGCCGGATTCCCCAACGGTCGCCGCCCCGGCGATGACGTGGTCGACATGGCTCTCCGCGTGGTCATGGGAGCGCTCCTCCCCGCCGAGGTCGCACCCTCCGGCAAACTCCCCTTCACCGACGGCGCCACGGTCACGGCGTCCATGTTCCCGGATCGTTTCCCCTACCTGAACTCGCCGATCGGTGGGTCCCCCAACGATCCCACCATCACCATCACGCCTCAGGTCTCCGGATCGGTGCACGGTCCCTACCGCTCCGTCCCCGGCACGTTTGATCCCGCCACCCGCACGCTGTCGGTGGACAAGCCCGCCGACGGTGGAGCGGCGGGTTTCCTGCGGTTGAAATCTGACCAGCAAGTGCGTCTCGACGCGCCGCGCGCGGTCGGCAACCAGATCCAGGCCCGTCTCCCCTGACCCCGGCCCGACTGCGGACCCGCCCCCAAGGCGGGTCCGCCGGTTCACCGATTTCTCCCGTGCGGGAGGACGGCGGGTTTCGGATCCAATTCAATCCCGTGTGTGATTCGAAACCCGCCGCAACCCGATCCAAGCGAGCCGCTCACGTGCTCCCAACGGAACATCTCTCCGCCCTCCTCTTCACCCAGCGATCGCTCCGGTCCGGCTCCTTTCGCCCCACCATGAAACCCCTTCTGGTCACCGCGCTCGTGCTCGCCTCGTGCCTCGCCCCGGCGCCGGCCGTCACCTCGCCCCACCGGCACCTCCCCGCCTCCGACGCGACCGTCCTCGTCACGTTGCCTCGACGCACCGATTTCCCGCGCGTTTCCCAGTCCTCCGCGGAACCGGCCGCCCTCCCTTCGCCGTCGGACCTGGCCACCGTGCGCGAGTGGATCGCTCAGGCGCGACGGGATGCGGATCCTCGCTGGTTGACCCGCGCCCTCGCGCGCCTGGAGGCCCTCCCCACCGCGACGCTCACGCAGCCGGAGACCCTGCTGCTGCGCGCCGAAACGCTCCAGGGCCTTCACCGATTCCAGCCCGCGCTCGCTCAACTCGAAATCCTGCTGCGCCCGGATCCCCGTCACCCCGGCGCCTGGCGTCTCAAGGCCGCGCTGCACCAACTCCTCGGGGAATACGACACGGCCCGTGCCGCCATCCTGAATCTCCTGCGCTGGGGCCATGAACTCGATGCCGCCATCGCCGCCGCGGCGCTCACCGGTCTCACTGCCGGCTCGGTCGATACCGCCACCACGCTGACCTCCGTCATTCGACGGCACCCGCAGGCTCCGGCCGACATCCGGGCCTGGGGATGGAGCACGGCCGGCGAAATCCTCACGCTCCATGGCGATCCCGCCGCAGCCGAGTCGTGCTTCCGCGAATCACTCCGAGGGCAGCCCGACTCGCCCTACACGACCGGCGCCCTGGCCGATCTCCTGCTCGAACAGAGTCGCCCTTCCGAAGTCATCGAACTCCTGCGTGACGCAACTTCCGAAGGCCTCCGCCTCCGGCTCGCGGAAGCCCTGTCACAGTCCCACCCCTCGTCTCCGGAGCTCCGCATCCTGGTTCAACAGATCCAGGAAGGCTTCGAACTCTCCCACTGGCGAGGCGATGCGTTACACCTCCGTGAACAAGCCCGCTTCACGCTGCGCTTGCGA
>JADLFD010000676.1 GCA_020845805.1 Verrucomicrobiales bacterium
ACGCCGCCCACGCCCGCGCTCCACGGAGGTTCGCGCTCCTTGCCATCGGCCTGGTGCTGCCCGCACTCGCGCTCGCCGGAGTGGCCGCCTGGGCGCTGCGACTGGATCGCGCCGCCGCGGTGACGGAGGCCGACCAACGCGCCCGCGAGATCGCGCAGGCGGTGGCGCTGACGGTGACCAACTTCCTGGGAACGGCCACCCCCGACATGATCGGACCCATCGAAGCGGGAGCACTTCCGTCGAGCGAAGGCGGACCCGACCTGATGGTCCTGGACGACGAGAACCGCCTACTATGGCCCGCCCCGGGAAGCTGGCCACCGATTCCGGCGGGCTCCGTCGGCTCCTCCGCGGCACGATTAGCATTGGACCAGGCGTTGGCGCTCCGCACGAACAGTGAACCTGCGCCGGCTGCGACCGCCCTTCACCAGGTGTTCCTTCAGTCGCCACCCGACGCTCTGACGGAAGCGGGATTGTCGGTGCGCGAAGTGGCTGCCCACGCGATTCTCGAAATCGCTGGCGACGACCTGGAGCGCTGGCCCCAGGCATGGCGTTCCGGCGATACGGAAACCCTGCGAGCCCTCGCCCAACTACGCTCCACTCCGATCGCCGAGGCGGCGATCGAGCGAGTTCAGGCGTGGATTCCAATCCTTCGACAACGCGGATTCATCACGTCGCCGCCCGGCGCAGCCGAAGCGCATTTCCGTCGGCGAAGCCTCATTCGACGGGCCTATGCCATGTTGTCGGAACGGCATTCCTCCGCGCCGCGAGACGCACGTCCCGCCGCCGGGGCATCGAGGTCATGGGCTGACGTCATGAGCTTCGACCTGGATCGGCAGGTCTGGCTGGCGATCCGGCGTCCAGGAACGTTGGGGAGTGAGACGGCGCAGGAGACAAGCACGAGACGACGTCGCGTGTTCTTCCTGGTGCGCTGGGCGGATGTCTTCGGGATAGCGCGCGAGGAGCTTCGCCGACGGGATGCGCGGGAGCACTTTGGCGTGTCGTTCCAAATGGCGGCTCCGGGTCTCTCGCTTTTCCAGGAAGAACCAGCAGGCGTGGAGGGACGTGCGACGGCGCGGTGGGCGTCCACGCTGCCCTATGGTCTGGGGATGAGTGTGGCGGTGGCGTTGGAACGTCCGGATCTGTACTTCGCGGCCCAGCGTCGCGGGGAACGATTGCTGGGCGGCGTGGTCACGGCGGCGGTGGGGCTGTCGATCCTCGCGGCGGCGGTGACCTGGTGGATGCTGGTCCGTCAGCATCGGCTGGGAGTGCAGAAGTCGAACTTCGTGGCGAGCGTGTCGCACGAACTGCGCGCGCCGCTGGCGAGTGTGCGGTTGCTGGCCGACAACCTGGAACAGGATCGCGTGCCAGACCCGGATCGACGCCGCAAGACGGTGCGGCTGATGGGGCGGGAATGCCGTCGCTTGGGCGCGCTGGTGGACAACGTGCTGGACCTATCCCGCATCGAGCGGGGCAAGCGCTCCCTCGATCCCGAACCCACCGACGTGGCGGCGTTGGTCCAGGAAACGGTCCGGGTGACCGCCACGATGGGAGACGAGCGCGAGGTTGTGATGAGTGTGGAGATAGAGCCCTCCATGGACGGTTGGGTGGCCACGGTGGATGGACCGATGCTGCAGCAGATCCTGGTCAACCTGCTCGACAACGCGCTGAAACACGCACCGCCGCGGAGCACGGTCGACGTGCGCTTGAAGCGGGACGAAGATCCCGCCTGGTTTCGATTGGAAGTGGTGGATGCGGGGCCGGGAATTCCGGCGGAAGAACGGGAACGCGTGTTCGAACCCTTCCACCGATTGGGCCACGAACTGAGACGGGAACACGCCGGCGTGGGCATCGGCTTGGCCATCGTGAAGCACGGCGTCGAAGCCCATGGTGGCCGGGTCTGGGTGGAATCGGTCACCCCCACGGGAGCGCGTTTGGTGGTTCGACTGCCGTTCGGCTCGAAGACTGGTACGACCACAGTGGCCGAGGGAAACACCACCGCATGATCACGGTCACCCTCACCATCCCTACGCTATGAGTCGGGTTCTGGTCATCGAGGACGAATTGGCCATGCGCCATGCGCTGGAGGATCTGCTGGCGTCGCAAGGCTACCGCGTCATCACCGCGGCAGATGGAGCACTCGGTTTGGAACGCGCACAGACCGAGCGACCGGACGTGGTGTTGCTGGACGTGATGCTGCCGAAGGTGGACGGCTTCACGCTGGCGGCGGAGCTTCGACGGCTGGGTTGCAAGGTCCCGATTCTGCTGCTGACGGCGAAGGGCGGCGTGAGCGACCGGGTAACCGGCCTGGATGCAGGTGCGGACGACTACCTGGCAAAACCGTTCGAGCCCCAGGAATTGCTGGCGCGCGTGCGCGCGTTGTTGCGGCGCGTGGAACGCGCGGAGGCCCGGATGGACCGGTTGCAGTTGGGGAGCGTGGAGATCGATTTCATCCGACAAAGCGCAAGGCGCGGCGCCGAGCTCCTGCACCTCACCCCGAAGGAATGGGCGATGCTGCGGATGCTGGCCGAAGCGCGTGGCGGGGTGGTAAGCCGCGAGCAGTTCCTCGACGCGATCTGGGGCTACAACGCCTTTCCCACGACGCGCACGGTGGACACGCACATGGCAGCCTTGCGCGCGAAAGTGGAGTCGGATCCGTCACAGCCAAGGCACCTCTTGACGGTGCACGGGACGGGGTACCGTCTGGCAGGTGACACGCCGCCGGACTGAGATCTGAGACTGAGTTCTGAGATCTCGAGAGCGCGCGCTCGCGAGGTCGGGTCAGACTCACGGCTCCAAGGCCACGCGGTAAAAGCGTTCCCCCTGCGTCGGTGTCGGCATCAACAGCCGCACCACACTCCCATTGCCGATCACCACGTCACCCACCCCGACCCACACGCCGCCCGTCACCGAATCGTTCGACTGAACCCGATATCGCCGACCCGCTTCCGACTGCCAGGTGATGGTCCACCCGCCCGGATCCTCGTTCACCAGGGTCAACCTCAACTCCCCCGCCGCCGAAGGACGTTGCGAATCGTCCAGAGGTGAGGTCCCGGCCCGAAACTCATCCCGCGCCGTCGCTCCATCGCCATCGTCGTCCGCACTTCCGTCACGCGACAAATTCCCGAACCACGCCCGCTCCCAGGAATCATCCAGCCCGTCGCCGTCCTGGTCCTCGGGCGCGGACCCGCCCAGCTCGATGGAAAACACATCGCTCGCGCCATTATCGTCCTCCGCCACAAACGCTCCCGAGCGCGACATGAAGACCAGGCGGCGCGCATCCGCACTCAGGATCGGTCTCAACGCCGCATCCGCTTCCCACGACCCATCCCGATTCCTTTCCACCCGGCGCGTCTCCTGCGTCATCCCGTTCCGCACGAACACGTCAACCGCTTCATTGACATCGCCCGTCACCCAGCCCGTCGAGGCACTCTCGAAGGCGAACCAACGGCCGTCGGCCGACAGGCTCGGCGATCGTACCCTGATTCCCTCGACCAAGTCGCCGCCAGCTGCAGCCTCCACCCGAGTCGCTTGCCCTGTTTCCCCGTCCACCAGCCACGTCACCCAACCGTGACTCGCGCTTCCAGTACGCACCGCCGCCCAACGGCCGTCCCGCGAGAGCGCGGTGAGCAGATTTGTTCCCTGCGCCCCGTCCGGCAGGTTCACTTCGCGGATCAGTGTCCCACCGGCATCCCGCCACCGAACGCGCCCCGGGCCCACTCCCGCGTCTCCCGCCGCCGCCACCACGACGCGCGTTCCGTCGTAGCTCAGCTGTGCCGACACGCCCACCGGCTCGTCCAGTTCCACCGGACGCTCGGTGGCGGGATCGAACACCACCACCGGCGATTCCGCTGCTCCCCCTTGCACCACCAACACCCGCCCGCTCAATCCGGCCAGGGAATGCGACATGCCCCCGGCAC
>JADLFD010000677.1 GCA_020845805.1 Verrucomicrobiales bacterium
GGAGGCGCTCTCGCTGCACGCCGTTCCCGCGATGGCTTTGGGGTTGGCGATCCTGATCGTCCTGGACGGGGTGGTGGCGGTGGTGCGGGGTGGTTCGAAGCCGTGGCGCGTGACCTGGGCCTGGCTATGCCGGCGCGAGTCCTGGCTGGCCGGAGGCATGCGCCTGGCGCTGTTGGGGAGTGTGCTGGTGTTGTTCTACCAGGTGGAGCGATGGCGTGGGCGACGCGCGTGGACTTCGGTGGTGCGCGAGTTGGCCGAACGTGGCGAGAGCACGCGAGTTTCCGCACCCCTGCCGGAGGCTTCGTTACGCGAGGGCAACGTGGCCGAGTTGGAGGTGTTTGCCCCGCTCTGGCGAGTCCTGACCAATCGATCGGACCTGGTGGGGGAGGGATCGACCGAGGATCTCGGCGCTCTGTCGGCGGTCGTGCGCTGGGATCTGACGCGCCACCTGTCTGGGCCGAGCCTGCGTCGTCCAAGGCTGGCACCCTGGGTGACGGGCGACGGCACAGACTTTCGCGCCTGGCTGGCGACCTGGCCCTCGTTGGTGACCGCGAACCCGCAGGTGAGGGTCCGCCTCGATCGGGAGCGCGGCGTCCGGCTGAAGTCGGAGCCGGGTTTTGGACGGGACGAATCTCCTCGTGCGCGAGCGGCGCGAGGAGAACTGGGCCAGGTGGAGATGGCGGCCCTGGTGCTGGAGCTATTGAACGAGATGGAGCCCGTACTCGCGCCGCTGCGCGAGGCGGGATCGCGGACGGAATGCTTCTTTCCTTTGGATTACGGGCGCCAGATGTGGAGGGACAACCCCGCCTTGCCGGTGCTGAACGGGCTGGTGACCTTGTTTCGGGTGCGGGCCTCGGCGCTGCTGGTGCTGGATCGCCCTGATGAGGCGTGGTCGGAGATCGACGTGATGTTGCGGGTGGTGGATTACGCGCGCCAGCAGCCCTGGGCCGTGCGTGGCACGCAGAGACTCTGGGTGGTTTTGGAAGCGCTTCAACCGATCTACGAGGGCGTGCGGGATCACCGCTGGACGGCGGATCAACTGACCTCGATGCAGTCGCGTTTGGAAGCCCTGGATTTGTTGGCCGATTACGCAGCGAGTGTGCGCAACGACGCGGTAGCCATGGCCGACAACTTGGAGTCGTTCATTCCTGCCGATCCCGGCCCGGGCCGAGTTCCCCTTTTCGCGCGATCGGAGGAGGAGGAAAAGGACCGCTGGTTGAGATGGGTGTCCGCCCTCTATCCCCGCGGTTGGTCGCTCCAGGACCAGGCGGCGTTCCATCGCTACTATCTCGACGTGACCTCGGCCGCGATCGACCTCCGCGAGCGCGTGCTGCGCCGACATGGACCGGTCACGCCCGGCCTCTTGTGGCGCGGGAGTTCGGATCCCTTGTTCGCGTTGTTCCTGGCGCCCAAGGCGCGACAGATGTTCGAGGACGCGCATCAACTCTACCCGGCGGCGCAGACCGCAGTGGACCTCGCGGCGGTAGCCTGCGCCATGGAGCGGCATCGACTGACACGTGGAGTCTACCCGACGTCATTGAATGATCTGATTCCCCAATTCCTCGCGCGTTTGCCTCGCGATGTCGTGGAGGGCGGTGCGTTGCGACTGAGCCCATCCCCAGAAGGAGTGACGCTCTACTCCGTAGGCTGGGACGGCGACGATGACGGAGGGCAGTGGGTTGAGCGGGGAGAGGATGGATTCCCGGATTTCAGGAACGGTGACTGGGTGTGGGGGTGGGGCCGGCCTGACGAACCCCCTGTCCAACCGCCCACAGGCCGTGCCAACCAGCGCTAAAATGACGACCCCAACCAAATCCCCGAACGCCGCGACCGACACGACCTTGGGTCAGCGATCCTGCTTCCGATCGAGATGGGGTCGATCCCTGGTTTGGGGAGCGGTCGGAGTCTTTTTGGCCTATGCGTTGGCCTCGGGTCCGGCCGTCTGGTTGATGCAACGTCAGAGGTTGTCGGCCGAGGTTGTGGAGACGGTATTCCTGGGGCCATACAGCCCGCTCGTGGTCGTGACCGAGATGGTCCCCGGAGGAAACGGGCTGCTGAAGTGGTACATCGGGTACTGGGAACAGACTGATCCTGGTTCCTGAGGTGGTGGAGGCGAACCCCGGGAGAAGGGACTGTGCTGAGCCAGGAGGTCAGCTTCGCTCCTTGGGTCCGCTGAGCGAGCAAAGGGAACGGTGGAGCGGAGTCTCCGGTAGGGATGGGAAGGGGGGAGGCGGATTGCAGGACGTTCCGAGTGGGGTAAGCAGAGCGTCTGACGTGAGGAAAAGCTGACCGAATTTTGCACTGGAGATGGGGTTCGGATGGCAAAATTTGGTTGGGTCCGGTGAGTGGATCGGGAGGATTCGCCAAAACCCCTTAAAAAGAGCCCCTGCGCCGGTGACTACGGAGGTCGGTATCGCGGATTACCCCCAGTCGAGGTCCGAGTTGGCGAAGGGGAGGGGGCGTTCAGTTTCCCGGGGTGTGAGCCGAAGAAGGTAGCGAGGCGATCGGCGACAGTCCGAAGGGATCGGGTGTCGTGCGAGCGGCTGCGACCAACCACCGACCAAGACGATTATCGGAGCACTTCCATGGGGTTTCTGAGTGGGCTCAAGGGTATCGGGTTTCTCGGCTTCGGTTGCCATCCGGCCGAGGCGTACGCCAAGGCGCAGCGGCACCGTGAGGGGGATCAGCTTCCCGCGGCCCTGCTATGTCTCGAGGAATGTCTTGAGCGCGTGGGGCATCGCCACGATCAAGCCGAGAATGTCGACTACGCAGCGTGTGTGTTGCTACTGGCTGAATGTCAGTCGGAGTCGGGATTGGGTCGGGGGGACATTGAAGCGGTGCGGATGGGGCTCGAGACGTTGCTGAGGTCGGCGGACGAGTATCCCGCGTATTACGTGGCGTATCCCAATCGCTGGCGCGCGGTGCTTGGACTGGTGGATTCGGATTTGGAGGAGGCCCTGGACGCACGGTGGTTGGTGGGCCGCAGTAAGGAAGAGTGCCGGGCGGCGGCGATCGGCTTGGCGAATGCGTTCTGCTCCCTGGGCGAATTTGTCTCCGCGACTCGCGCGGCGGATCGCGGTCTGCGTGTCTTTCCTGGCGATCCCAATCTTCTCTTCTCACTGGCCTACGTGGCGGCGGCCCAGGGCAGTTGGGCTCGTTCGCTGGCGTTGACGCGCGAGTCGATGTCGACCGGGCAAGTGCCGGCGGGACCGGCGGAAGTGATTTCGTTGTTGGACGCGGTGATTCAGGCGGATGACGGCGCGGCGCAGACGGAGGCCGAGGCGTTGAAGGGCGAGGTGCTACGTCGTACGGACCGATGGGACGAGGCGTACGCCTGCTTTTTTCGGGCCGAGACCCGAGCGCCGGGGGAGTTGCCGGATTTCGCCATCGAAGGGTTCCTGCTTTCGTCTCTGCGAAAGCGGAATTTGGCTGAAGTGGAGCGGTATGGAGCGGTGTACAGCGCGCGCGGCTTCAACGGTGAGGGGATGAAGGTGGTGGCCGCGGCAGTGCGGACGGCATTGGAGCGATCCCCGGAGCGCAAGCATCTGTGGTTGATCTGGAGTCAGCTTTGTTTGCAGTTGGGGCGATTGGGTGAGGCGTTGCAGGGCGTGTCCCGGTCCCTGGCGATCGACACCTCCCTGGCGGAAGGCGTGCTCGCGGGCTGTCGGTCGGTGGATTCACCGGCCACGGACACCGCCACGTTCCGCATCGGTTTGGCGCGAGTGATCCTGGCGTCCGGGGATGTCCGGCATGGGGTTGAGGCGTTGGAGTGGTTCGATTCACCCGAGTCGATGCCGGATGCCCTGGCGGCGGCGACGGAGCTTTGTCGGGATACGCTATCGGCCGATCCTTCGTGCCATCGCGCCCGGGAGTGCCTGGTGCGGCTGTTGCTGCGGCAGAACGCGCTCGATGAAGCGTTGAGCAACGGGCGCGAAGCATTTCGGCAGACCGGCGACGTCGAGTCCGCGGCGGCGCTGGCGTGGCGCATTGCCGGGGCCTCTCAAGGCGCGGCGAACGCCGAGGCGGGAGACGCGGCACGGGATTTCGAATTGGAAGCCTGGCTGAAGGCGGGCGATGACGGCGCGGTGCTGGAAGCGATTGCCGCGATGGCAGCCCATCCAGGGACTCGCCGCACGGCACTCGAGCGGGCGCTGGCCACGTTGCGTGGTCTGTCGCTCAAGGAGAGTCCTCTGGAGCTCCCGGCCCGCATGGTGACGGCGCAGATCCTCGGGCGGACCGGGGACCTGGCCCAGGCTGCGGCGGTCTATCGGGACGTCGTGCTGGTGGCGCCGCGATCCGAAATTCTGGAACGGGCGTGTCAGGGATTGCGCGATCACCGTGCACAGTTGTCCGGCGCCGAGGATGTGGACGCACTCCTGGCGGCCAAATGGCTCGAGCTGCGGAATCCCATCGAAGCCGGGGGTCCCCTGTCAGAGTGTGTGTCACAGGGCTGTGCGGAGACCTCGAAGCTCGTCGGACTGCTTGAGCAACGCTGTGTGGAGTCGCCGGATTGCCGAGCCTGGCTTGACCTCGGAGGCCGGGTGGCAGATCTCCTCATCGCCTCCACTCGCGACGATTTCCGGAAACTCGGGGTCAGTTTGCGCGCCACGCTCGCGCCACCGTCACCGGCCCCGGCATCAGTTCCAGTCCCCGCTGCCGCACCCGTAGTCGTCTCCCCGCCGGCGCCCATGCCGGTTTCAGCGGCGAAACCCGCTTCCAATCCCGTCGTCCCGGCGAAGCCCGCGGCGGCTCCGAATCCGGTGGTGAAACCCGCTCCGGCACTCGTCTTGGCGAAGCCGGGAACAATTCCCGTCGAGGTTCCTGCCGCGCCCGTCGTGAATTCTGCGTCGAAACCAGAGGCGCCCAAGGCGCCGACCTCTGGCACGGACCCGGCGACGGTCCCCACGGTGACCGCGCCCATTCCGGCGGCGGCTTCGCCGGCGGCCGAGGCCAAGCCACGGCCGGCCACCAAGCGGCGTTCGCTGCGTGAGACGCTCGCCTCCGAGATGGTGGAGATGGAGGACGCGAAGGCCGCCTCGACACCGGCAGCGCGCACACCGACCCGCAGCACGGGTGAGGTGCGTCCACCTCGCTCTGAGGATGCCGAGATGCCGCCGACGTCCGCCGCTCCGCGTCCGGGGGCAGCCAGCGAGGGACCTCCTGGCTCGCAACGGTCGCGACTGGCAGCGCGTTTGCGCAGTGAAACGGTCGATTTCCAGTCCGCACGAGAGGGGCGTCGTGAGACCGCACCGGCGTCGGATCAATTGGATCGCGTGACCCGTCCCGTGTTGCGGCGGACGACACCGAAGATTTTGCCTGATCCCACCCCGGTGGCGCCCGTGCCGCTCTCGGGTCCGGCGGCGGAAGCGAAGGAGTTGCTCGGCGTGGCGTTGGAAGCCACTCGGAAGAAGGACTTCGAGACCGCGCGCCAGCTGCTGCAGAAGGCACTGGCCTTGAATCCGGAGGACCGCCTGGTGCGGTACAACCTGGGACTCGTCGGGGGTAAGGCCGCCAAGAATTCGACGCCTGCTGTTCCGCCTGCCACATGAACCCCACTGAAGCTCAACCTGCCGTGACAGAGTCCCTGGCGGTGACGGCGGAGACCGCGCCACGCCCGGGTGGTGTGGAGATGGACGACGTCTCCCTGATTGCGGCGCCGTCCCTGGAGGAGAGCGGTGATTTCCAGCGGATGAACGATCGACTTCGGGCAAGCGAGGCGATTGTCGAGTCCCTGCGTGAACGCGGAAGTGTGCCGAAGGACCAGTTGTTGACGGTGGCCCTCGACCGGTTGGTGGAGGAGGGGAGCGTGGAAGGTCTGGTGGTGGGTTCCGACGATGGCTTCGTGGTGGCGCGCAGTTCCCAGCTGGAGACGGCTGATTTCCTGGCGGTCGTCGGCACGGTATTCGAATTCGTGGCCGGTCGCATTCACTCCGGTCGTTTGATGGGGAACGTCGAAGAGTTCATGGCGCGCGGCAGCGGCGGAGAGATGCTCGTGATGCGCTATCTCCCCGGGCTGGGCAGCCGGTTCTTCGTGGTGGCGTTCTCGCGGCAGCCGGCGACTTATCGGCGCACCATGGCGCGCGCGCTCCGGGTGTGTGCCGAGATCCTTTCCCCGGGCGGCGGCGACGCGCCCAAGTCGCGGCGACCACGTTCACGTCCGGCGCCTGCGATTCCCGCACCCATTGCGGATCCTGTTCTTCATTCGGATTTGGCGCCGGTTCCGGATCCGGCACCGGTAGCGGATTCCGCGCCCGTTCCGGATCCGCTTCCCGAGGCGACCTCACCTTGCTCCGGCTTCCCGGAGGCAGAGGCGACTCGCATGGATTTCCCGCCGACGAGCGCGGTGGGGATGGACTCATCCATCACGACGTAACCCAACTAGAACTAGCATCGAACTAAACGGTATATGGCTAAGGTAACGAAACTCGACGCGCTGAACTCCATTCTGGCCAGCCTTTCCGCTTCCAGCGGAGAGATCGAAGCCTGCGCGGTGGTCTCGGCGGACGGACTCATGATGGCCTCCAACTTCCCGGCGGGAATGGATGAGGACCGGCTGGGCGGCATGACCGCGGCGCTGTTGGCGATGGGTGAGCGCACGAGTCGCGAGCTCTCGCGCGGCGAACTCGAGCAGGTGTACGTGCGTGGCAAGAACGGTTTGGTGATCCTCATGGGCGCCGGGCAGGAAGGCGTGCTCGCGGCGCTGTGCTCACGCAACGCCAAGCTCGGGCTGATCTTCCTCGACATGGCGCGGTCGGCTCAGGAAATCGCGCGCGTGATCTGAGCTCTCCCCACGCGGATCGGTGGGCTGAGGCACGTCCTCGTCCCCACCGGTGGCGTGATCACTCCAACCCATTTCCCTGCCCCAAATGAGTGCATCCCTGAAAGTCCAGTGGTCCGACGCATTGAGCACCGGCAACAAGGCCACCGACGTCCAGCACAAGTATCTCATCGAGATCATCAACGAGCTGGCGGAGGCGATTGAGACCGGCAAGGCCGCGCTCAGCGTGAACAAGATCCTCAATCTGCTGCAGTACTACACGGAGTGGCACTTCCAGCGGGAGGAGATGTGCATGGAGCGCCATCGTTGCCCGGCGTTCGCCGCCAACAAGGACGCGCACAAGCAGTTCATCGACACCTTCCTCAAGTTCAAGGAGGAGTTCTCCTCCAGCGGCGGATCCGAGGACATCGCCCTCCGCATGTACCACACCCTCGTCGCCTGGTTGGTGAACCACATCCAGAAGATTGACGCCCAGCTCGCGCCGTGTGTGCACGCCACGGAACATGCGAATGATCCGGCGCCCGGCGTGGCGGCAGAAGTGGCCACCGTCAGCTGAACGAACCACCCTCGGTCCGGTCACCCGGCGGCCGATTTCGGAACGGCCGCCAGTGCGAGACGGGTGACCGACCAGTGCTCCGCCGCTTCCGGCTTCGTTCCGGAGGTCGGCGGAGTCGTCGTTGGGTCAGGGGGGTGAACGACGCGGAGCGTTCAGGGGGTCGTCAGGCAGGCGGTTTCGGCGCAGCCGTCGACACAGATCAGGTGGCAGACGCGCGCCCCGCCGCTCCCAAACTGGACACGGAAATCCGCGGACGCGGCGGAGCACAGCGTGCCGATGGCGCGTCCCTGGAATTGGAAGTCGGGCTGCGCGCTGTCGTAGGACATCGAGATCTCCCCCAAGCCAATCTCGTCGCACCCGAGGAAATCCCGCAGCACCAGTTCGCCCGCGAAGGAGCCGGAGGCCCGGCCCGCGGTATCGACGTCGAGTCTGAGTTTGAAGGTGTTTCCAAGAAACGACCGGCGGTCGCGCAGTTGGACTCCGGCGACGCCTTCCTCCCGATAGAACCGCACGAAGTTGTGCTCGATCGGACCGCCTGCATTGATGCCGATCCCGTCGAAGGAAAGGGCCGGCAGAGGGAGCTTCACGTCGAAATCGCCGGCGGTATCGAGGACCAGCCCCGTGGGGACGGCGAGATCCTGGGAGAGTCCGGGAACCTTGAGACTTCCCGCCGGCATCACCGCCCGGAACGACGGTCCGGAGAAGTCCCATTCCAGCGTGGGATTGCTGTTGGCGGAGTAGACCAGATCCCCGAGCGCGAGGGTGCGTCCGGAGGTGAAGGTGAGACGCGAGCCATCCACTGAACCGGCGACCGTGGTGGCGGGACCTCCGAGTAAGGACATCGAGAAGTTGGTCACCAGGACGCCATAGGCCCCCTGGCTGTTGCGACGAACTTCCAATCGAGCGCCGCTCGCCGGGCGCAGGGCGAGGAGCGGGGTGTCGAGGATCGGATTGGGAAAGGTCGTGATCGCGTTGGTGAAGGGTCCATCCGAGGCGCGGAACGCGATGGCGCGATCCACGGCGAAGCCGCCACCGGGCTTGGGCAGGGCGCGCAGCGAGGCGGTGGTGGTGAAGGTCGAGATGCGCGTCGCTCCCGACGGCACACTGCTGAAGGCCAGCGTGGCGGGCCCGAGTTCCGCGACTCCCGGCACGAAGGGGGTTGCGCCGAGCGTGCGGAGTTGGGCGCTGATCTGCGTGCGTGAGACATCGAAGGTCATCAAGGACTCGGCAGAGGCGGGGGTGCCCAGCACGGTGAGTCCGGGGTTTTGGGCGCGCAGGACGAACCGCAGGGGCGCGTTGGTGTAGTTGACGGCCCAGGACCCGGCGTCGACCGCCACGAGCTGGGGGTCACCGAGCCGGGACGAGCTCAGCGTGAACTGGAATCGGTCGCTGGCCAGCAGTGCGGCGCCGGACACGGCCGCCTCCCCGAGTCCAGGCAGCAGCAGGGTGGCGCTGGACACGCGGACAAACGGTCCATGAGGCAATCCGGACGAGGGCGCCGCGTCACGCTCCACCGCCGCCAACGCGAGAGCCTGTGCCGCCGGTGCGGCGATGGGACGCACGGCGACGAAGACCGCGCGGTAGGAAGCGGGTTGGTTGGTGGCCACCAATCGCAGCGTGGCGTCGGGTTGCGCTGGTTGCCACGACTGGAAGCGGTACTCGAAATTTCCGCGCACCTGATTGGACGGAGCGGTGACGGAATGAGCGCTGCCGAGCTGCCATTCGAACGGGTTGATGACGTCGTTGGGCACGGTGCTGGGGCCCACCACGGTGACGGTGACCGGTCCCGTGCTCTGGGCGCGACCGTCCAGGTTGAGGGCGAGGCCGGGCGGTTCGGTATCGAAGGTGATGGGTGTGGGGAACACTTTGGTTTCGCCCACGAGTTCGCAGCCGGTGGTGGGGACAGCTCCGTTGGAGTTGACCACGAGTCGGACGATGCTGCGTCCCAGTTTGGTTGCTGAGTAGCGGATCTGGATCCCCGCGCTGCCCAGCGGCGCGACGTTGAACGGCGTGGTGTTGAGGAGGGCGAAGGCCTCGGATCCCGCGGGGTCGACGAGTTGGAGAGCGGAGACGACCAGGGTGTTGGTTCCGAGATTGCGCAGCGGAACGGTGACGGTGGTGTTGGAGCCCAGCGCCACCACGCCCACGTCGCGCAGTGCAGGAAGGGCGGCGAAGGGTGGAACCACGTTCGAGTGGGCTGCGGGTTTCAGGACCACGGCACCGTCGGTGACCAGCGCCAGCGAGGCGGATCGGGCGGCGATCCCGGTGGGGCCGCCATCCGAGCCCAGGGTTTCACGGATTTCGGGGATCCAGGTGGTGGCGCCGTTTTCGGTGCGGAACAGGTACGCGAACGAAGCATCCGCGCCGGTGACCCAGCCGGTGGTGGCATTCAGGAAGTGGACTCGCCGCAGATCAGCCGTGGTGAAGGCGGGTTGCGGGGTCCAGGAGGTGGAGGTGGCTCCGCCGGTGGTGGTGCGTCGGAACGCGCCACCACTGCCCACCAGCACTCCGTGGTTGGAGTCGGTGAACTGAAGATCGGCGATGAGCGTGGTTCCGAGATTGAGCACGCGAGTCCAGGTGGCTCCACTGGATGTGGTGCGGTGCAGTTCTCCCCCGGTGGCGACGAATACCGTCGTGCCGTTGGGGGCGTGCACCGTGCTGCCGCTGAAGGCGCCGGTGGTTGGGGCGGGCCGTGTGACCGGGGTCCAGGTCAGGCCGCCGTCGGTGGTGCGCAGGATATCGCCCGGGGTGGTGCGACCGAAGGTGGACTCCGCACGCGTCACGGCGTAGCCGATCAGCGAGGTGGCCATGTGCAGGTCCGCCACCGCGGTGCCCACGCCGGTGGGGCGCGAGGACCACGTGCTGCCGCCGTCCGCGGTGCGCAGGATGAAGCTCTGGCAGTCGTTGGTGCAGGGCGGGAAGGTGCGGAACGAGACGTCGCCGCCCACGGCGAAGCCCAGGGTGGTGGAGGCGAAGTGGAGCCGGCTCAGGGTCCCCGGGGCGATGGCCACCTGGGACCAGTTGGTGCCGCGGTTGAGGGATTTGAAGATGCGTCCGGAGGAGGCGGCGAAAGCCACGGCGTCGGAAGGCATCTGGAGGTCTGTCAGGCGTCCGGCGCCCGGATCGGAGAGCGCGAGCCAGTCGTTGGCCTGGGCGCGACCCTCGACGGTGACGCGCTGTTTCACGGAGGATTCCGAGGTGGCGAACTCGAGGGTTGCGGTGTGGTGTCCCAGCGCGGGGGGCGTGAAGCGGACGGTGACGGTACGCACGCCGTTGCTCGGGACATTGAGGAGTTGGGCGGGGCTGACGGTGAACGCCGGGGCGCCGCTCACGGTGATGGCGTTGACGTTGAGGGGGGCGGGGCCGCGGTTGGCGATCTGGAGCTCGAGCGTGCGGGACTGCCCCGCGCCCAACACTCCGAAGTCGAGGTGTCCGGGGTCGAGGGCGAGGAAAGGTCCGGTGGGTGCGGTGGTGGGCCGGAACCAGATCTGGCCGGCCTGTCCCACCGCGAACGTCCCGGCTGGGGACGAGCCAATGGCCTGGAGATCATAGGCGCCGGTGGCGTCCTCGGGGGTGAAGGACGAGTTCAGCGTGGCCACCTGAGCGATCAACCCATCGCGTCCCACGGCCATTCCGGGAATGGCGGCGCGGAAGTCGCGCAGCGTGAACACGGTCCGCTGGAGCGGGCCGAGGAAGGAGTTAGCGCGCAGGAGCACCCCCGAATCGCCGACCAGGAGCACGCGCGGATCGGTGTCGGTGACCAGCAGTCGCGTGAGCGCCACACCGCGCAGTGGCAGCCCCGGTGCGGTGGTGGTCGAGGTCCAGGCGAGCCCACCGTCGGTGGAGCGCAGGAGGCGGCCGCCATCGCCGACGGCGATGATGCGATTGGAGAGGGTGAGAGAGCCCTTGAACTGGGCGAGTGCGTGCAGGGGTTCGGCGGGCAACGCGACGGTCTGCACGCCGGCCGCGGTTTCGCGCGCGAGGATGCCTCCGCCTCCGGAGCGCGAGCCGGCGAGGAGGAGTTGACCCTCGGGATTGAGGAGGACGGCCTCCCAGTGGTTGGTGGGGGCTGCGGCGACGGGTGAGGTAACGCGCTGCCACGTCGTGCCGCGGTCGGTGGAGCGCATGACCACGCCTTCATCTCCGGCGATGGCGACGAGATCGCCGCTGATGGAGATGGCGCGGAAGTCTCCGCCGATCTTGGGGGGAACAGGTTTCCAGGAGCGTCCGCCGGTGTCGGTGCGCAGGAGGGTGGAATTCTCGCCCACCGCCCAACCGTGGGTGGCGTCATGCAGCGCGATGCCGTGCAGGGCGGGACCGCCTTCGTGCACGAGCAGCCAGCGTTCGGCGAAGGTCGTTCCGGTGAGTTCGGTCGTGTGCAGGCGGGTGCTGTCGCTGGCGGTGAGGGTCAGGAGCCCGTTGGTGGCGCCGATCACCGAAGCGTTATAGGTCAGCGTGAAAGCAACGCTCGCGCCGGGCGCGAGGGTCTGACGATTCACCGTCGGGGACAGGGTGAACGGACCGGTGAGCGTGGCATTGGAGAGGACCAGCGGCGCGACGCCCAGATTGCGGACGACCAGCGTGCGGGTGCTGGTTTTGCCCTGGGCCACATTCCCGAAGCCGGCCGAGGCGGGGAATTGCGAGTAGATCGGGACCGGTCGTGCTGTGCCGGCCAGGGGGACGGAAGGTTGCGCACCGCCTGGGTTCATCACGATCGAGAGTTGCGCATTGGTGGCGCCCCCGATGGAGGGTCGGAACTCGACCGGCACATCCACGAACTGTCCGGTGGCGACGGGGAAATCGCTGCGTGACGGCACGAACGCGCCGGAGGAACTGAGCAGACCCACCACGAGAGGTTCGGTGCCGGTATTGCGAAAGCGCATGACGCGGCTGGTGACACTGCCGAAATCGATCGTACCGAAATCGAGTGGCGACGGGGAAACCGCGAGCCCGGGAGTTCCCGTGCCCGGGTTGTTGCCGATCTCGAGTCGTCCACGCAGGGACGCCCCACCGAGCAGGGACACGGTGCGGGTGCCGGAGTCGGCGTAGAACTGGCCGTCCGTGGCCACGGAGAGCGACGTGAACGGCGCGGCGATCGTGGTTTGGACATCGGCGCCCGGAAGCAGGGTGAGGGTGGGCGAGTTGGTGATGAGCAGGGAGACCGTTCCCGCGCGGCGGCGCAGCTCCATGCGCCCGCCGGAGATCCGGAACGCATTGGGTACGGCAAAATCTCCACTGGCGACGACGGCGGTGAAGTCAGCATTGGCGCGGTTGGTGAACGGCGAGACGAACAGCAGGTCGCTGCTCACCCCGACCACCTGGAGTCGCGCGCCCTGGTCGAGGGAATAGCCGTCGTGGAACAGGCGGGCGGTGATTTCGGGACGGTCCACACCCTGAAGCCGGAGGACCCCAAACGACTGGGGTGGGAGGACCGCCTCGCCGGTGAGGGAGAGGCCGTTGCTCAGGTCGAAGCGCAGGGTGCCCGAGGCGGTGGCTCCCGGGGCGAGCAGGCCGCCCTCGAAGTTGCCGGCCAGGGTGAGTGCGTTGGGCGTGAGCGTAAGGGTGGAACCACCGCGCAGCGCGGGAGCCGGCAGGCCCGGAAGATTCAGGGCGCCGTCGAGGGAGGCGGTGAGGGTGAACGTGCCGTCGCGGCGCACGATCAGCGATCCCCCGGAGCCGGCGCCCA
>JADLFD010000678.1 GCA_020845805.1 Verrucomicrobiales bacterium
CGACCGCGGCCAACTCCGCCTCCGTCGGCGTCTGGCTCGTGATTGACCACGGCCGGTCGAGGCGCACTTCATCGAAATACCCGGCGATCAGAGGCGGATGTACGAGCCCCGATCGCGCCACCGCTCCGTCCACTCCGAGGACCACGGTGTTGAAAAGGCCCTTCTCGAAGGAACCGCGCGGCACCTTGAACCGGCGCGGCTCGGTGGCGGAGATGTCCCGCGTCTCGAGGATGCGCCGGCCGTTGATCATGACCACGACGGGTCCGGGAAGTCCGCGGAGGGTCATGGTCATGGAATCCCGCCAGAGGTCGGGCCCTGACATCCCGGCCATGGCGTCCGGCACGCGGATCCAGGCGCGAAACCACACCGGTGCCGTCGGCAAAACCATCGTGTTCGTCGACGACACCGCCCAGCGATTCCAAGCCCCGGCATCGGCCGCCACCACGCGATCCGGACCCCACGCCAGCCACCCGGCCAGGGTCACAGCGGCCAGGAGTAGGACTACGCGCGCGCCCGGCAACCGGTGCGTCACGGGAGGGGTTTCCACTTCTGGTGTTGGTAGCGGTCGTAGATCCATCGGAAATCCCGGTTCACACGCATGTTGCCGCCGCTCCAGTTGAACACCCCGGTCTTGCCGTCCGCCGCCTCGCGCGCCGCCTTCAGGGTCGTTCCCTCCACCCACTTGTGCTGTTCGGCATGGCCATCGGCGAAGGCCAGGGTGCTGACATTCCCATGAAACACGGCGAACGGATCCACCCAGCCCAGCGCGGCCACGTTGATCACCCACGTCCCGCGGTTGTAGTCCCGCGGATCCGCTTCTTCGAGGAACACGATGGCCTGCGACGGCCCTGGCACGGCGACCAACTTCTGCCACGGGGTCTGTGCGCCTCCCTCCCAGTCGGTGATGCCGTTCATGCCATTGGCCTTGGAGTAGCTGTCGTAGGCCCAACCCCGCCCTGGCTTCAATCGCCTCGTCCGCAGGTCGCCCGGGCAATGATAGCTCCCGAGGCTGGCCGCGTACTTCCACAGCGGGCCGTTGGTGATCCCAGCCTGAACGCGTCGCATGGCCTCGGTGATGTTGATCCCAGGCGTGACATCGGGCTTGGGCCCGGGCCAGTACCCGCCGCCAAACATGTTTCCGACCACCTGATTCGCGCTGTTGCGCGGTTCGGTGGGCAGCATCAGATCGTCGTAGTCATCCGCGTAGAGCGTGAACGCCAGCGCCAACTGCCGCTGGTTATTCAGACAACTCGCGCCCGTCGCCTTGAGTTTGGCGTTGGCCAGCGCCGGCAGGAGCAAGCTGGCGAGAATCGCGATGATCGCGATGACCACCAGCAATTCGATCAGGGTGAACCCGCGAGATTTTCCAGGCTTCAGAGGCAAAGGAGGAATGCGCATGTCAGGAGGGGGGCACGGGTGTGAGTGAAACCCTCCTCATGGACGCGAGCCCGACTCAAGGGGAATCTCCCGGCCGCCCCCGCTCGTCCTCTCACTTCGCGGAGCGCGCGACGGGACCAATGTATTCCCGCGCGATCACCACGTCGTCGAACGACACCACGTTGGTCTCCTGCTTGGTCCAGCGGTCGGTGATGTAACTCTCGAGGGTGAGCGCATTGGCGAGGAGCCCTTCCTGCGTGCGCCACGAGAAACCTTTCCAGTGCCCGCGCAGGGTCCCATCGATCCAAAAGGCCTGCTCGCCATCGCGTTGGCCCGGCGTGTTGTGCCGGACCATGAACTCCACGCAGATCCAGCGCCCCTTCTCGATGTCCGGTTCGTTCTCAGGGAGGAACGAGTTGCCCCAGTACTTGCCGTCCCGCGACGGTTCCATCTCGTGCCAGTAGGAATAGAAGTTCCACCTTCCCGGAGCCGGGAATCGCCCCCAATTGCCCCAGGCCTCGATGGCGGTGGAGAACCGCTCGTCGCCCACCGGCTTCAGCCCGGCGCCCCCAAACCCACTCCAGCGATCCCGGCCAGTGAGTGCCTTGTTCGCGCGCAGGGTGACAAAGTGGTGCACGTAATCACACTGCGCATCGAACCGGGTGTAGAACCGGACGTGCAACCGCTCGGCGGACTTGAACCACTTGGTCAATCCCCCGCCCGTGTTCCGGCTCAGATTCGCCTCGACCCGCAGGCAACGGCGTCCCAGGCCGGAATCCGAACCGGGATCCACCCACGAGAGCACGGAGCCGTCCTTGTTCCCGACCTCGTCCCACCCGTCACCCAGGGCCCCCTGCTCGAAATCATCGGCGAAGATCACTTCAGGCAGGGCGCGCAGCGTGCTCAGATCGGACGCGCGCTGAGCCAACCCCGCGCCTTCCGGCAACGAACGTGTCGTCACCAGCTGCGGTTTCGGGGGTGCCGGCTCCGCCGCCCCGACGACGAGGCAATAAAGTCCCACCGACAATCCCCCGATCCATCGCGCCGCAGCCGGCCTGGTATTCACGCACCCACCCAATGACCAAACGTCCCCCGCGTCAATCGTCGGATGGCCGTGACCCGCGCGTCGGACGGCTTGTCCAGATCTCACTTCGACTCCGCCATCAAGTAGGCCAGCAGATCCGCCGCCTCCTGCGCCGTGAGACCACCCAACAATCCCTCGGGCATGGCCGAGAGATCCGAGGTCCGCACTTCGGAAACCTCCGCCGCGGAAAAAGTGCGAACGACGGCGTTGGCGTCCTTGATGACCCATTCGCTCGCCGAATGGCGCACCAGGAACCCGGCGACCTCGGTGTCATCCTTCAGGAGAAGGTTGGTGGTCTTGTACTCCGGCGCGATGACGCGCGAGGGCGTCAGGATGCTCTCCAAAACCTGCTCGCGCTTCTGCCTTTGTGATAGCCCGGTGAGATCGGGACCGAACGCGCGGCCGTTGCCGTCGCGCACATGGCAGCGGACACACTGCGCCACACCAGTAAACACCTCGTGTCCGCGCAAGACGTCCCCGACGAGATCCAGCACCTGCGCCGGTTTCACGTCGGCCCCCAGCGTCCGGCGCCGTTCCGAGGGCGGCAGGAGCCGCTGGAACAAATCACGGACCATCGGCTGCCCATGTGCCTGGGCGGCTTCCGCCACCTGACGGCGCAACGACAGCACGCCCGGACGTTCGGCCTCGGGTTGGTCGCACCGGTGGAGCAAGGCCAGGGCGCCGTGCATCGAGCCCAGCAACCGCGTGATGGCAGTCCCCCGTTGCGGGCCGTCGAGCTGCCCCAGCGATAATGCCGCGCCCTGGGCCAGGGCCGCCATCGCGGTCGCCGTAGGCGCTGGTGTTTTGGAGCGGGGCAGCGATCGAATCCAGTCGCCGATCAGGCGCGTACCCTGGGTGTCCACCAACTGCGCCCCGATATGAGGCATGCGCGCCGAACCTTCGGTCAGAATGCGGTAGAACAGAACGGAGCGGAAGGGATCACCCGCGGCGATGAGCCGCGCCTCGGGAAGGCCGAAGTCACCCCGCGTCGGCCGCTCCTCCACCGCGCGCAATTCCGCGAGCGGTTTGTCGTCGTTCAGATACAGGCTCACACCGCCGCCCGAGCCGAATCGATGGCAGCCCGCGCAATTCACGTGCAACCAGGAGCGCGCGCGCCGCTCGAGCGGGGCGGTTTCGTCCGCCGGTGAAACCAGGGGCTGAGGGTCGCGCGAACCACCCACCACCCGGAGCACTCCCGACTCGATCATGCGGGCGGCCTCGCTTGGACCGGTAGGATCGCCCAGTTGGTTCCACTGGAACGAAAGCAGATCCCCCGCCCAGACGTTGTGGCACCGAAAGCACTCGCTGCGCCCGAGAAAGCGCCAACTCACCTCCCGCTTGCCGCCTGGCCCCTGCGGGTCGTCCACGGTGAACCGATCGCGCGCCCCTTCCGCCGGGATCAATTCGGCGTCCGTCTGCGCCTCGTTCCAGCGATAGGTGTAGGCATTCCAGGTCTGCCCATCGAAATGGAGCATCTGGGTTTCCACCCGCCGTGGCGCGGCGGTCGGCGCTGCCGACGGCAAGGTCAGGGTGCGGGTGAACACAGTGTTCGACGGGTAGTCCCACATGCGCCCGACGATGGTTTCGCGGCCGCCAGCGGTGCCAATGCGTGCGTCGCCGGGAATCGCGACCAGTCGCTCCGCCATCGCGTGGTCGGACCACATCGCCGCACGAGGCTGATAGGACACCACGCCCGCCGCGGGTTCGTGGCGTGCCACGTTCGCAAAAACCCCGGTTTCGCTCAGGCGCCGCGGAAACGCCTGATTCGCAGGCGGGGCTTGGTTGGGGACCAACCGATGCAGCCCGCCACCGTGATCCAGGATCACCAGGTCGCCATCGGGCGCCTCGGCAAACGCCACCGGCTTCAACACGGTGTCGCACAACTCCTCGTTGGAAATGAGTTGCCCCTCCTTCTGGCGCAACGCCCAGAATTTGCCCGTCTCCCAATCACCGTAGACATAGGTGCCGCGCAACGCCGTCAACGGCCCGCGGTGCACCACGCGGCCGCCGGTGATGCTCGCAGCTTCACTGTGCGGCAGGGCCACCATCGGCGGCAGGATCGGTCCCGGACCCTGCTTCACGTCCGTGCGCACCTGACGATTGGGCCCTTCCGTGATCGGCCAGCCGTAGTTCCCGCCCCGCGCCAACCGATACACCATCTCCCACTGCTCCCAACCCACGTCCCCCACCCACACGTCACCCGTCGCCTCATCCACACTCATCCGAAACGGATTCCGGAAGCCGAACGCCCAGATCTCAGGCCGCGCCCCCGGGGTGTCGCGAAAGGGGTTGTTCGCCGGAATCGAATACGCCCGCACGCCCGACGGATGGTCCACGTCGATGCGCAGCACCGCACTCAGCAGGTCCGAGTTGTCCTGTCCGGTGTGAAAGACTCCGTCCGGCGGATCCGGACTCGCCCCGTCCCCGGTGGAAATGAACATCGTGCCGTCCGGACCGAAGGCCACGGTGCAACCATTGTGGCCGCCACTCGCCCAGTCGATGATCACGGTTTCCGTGGTCGGATCCACCACGGGCGGCTCGGTCGCCG
>JADLFD010000679.1 GCA_020845805.1 Verrucomicrobiales bacterium
CGGCCTGCAGGAGAACGGTCTGCCCCGCCGGAACCGGGAACCCGGGCGTCACTTGGACGAGAACGTTCGGGACCACCGGCTCCGTGGAAACCACGAGACGCAGGGTTCGCGTCACCGATTCTTCCCCGTCGGAAACGGTGATTCGGAGGTCGTGCCCGCCCACTTGAACTCCGGTGGGGGTCCAGCGCAACTCGCCCGTGGCTCCGTTCAGCGTGGCGCCGGCGGGTAGTTCCTGACCGCTGAAGACCAGCACCGAGTCCGAGTCAGGATCAGTGGCCCCGAGGACCAGTCGGAACGGTTCGCTGACGATCGCCTGGCGAGCCCCGAGCACAGGGAGGACAGGCAGACGATTGGTGTTCAGAACCTGCAGCTCGACCTCGGTCCGATCGGTGCCTCCCGCGGTATCCGTGGTCACGAACTGGATGAGGTGGCGTCCCGCCTGATCGAAGCCGGGCGTCCAGGTGAACACCTGCGTGGCGGGATCAAACTCCGCCCCGTCGGGCAGGCCCGCTTCAATTGCGTACACCAGGACGTCGCTATCGAGATCCCCCGCAACCACTGTGAAGGTGAGAGGCGATCCCTCGAAGGCGATGAGATTCGACACCGGCACAAATCGCGGTGCCTGGTTCCGATTCGCGACCGTGAAGACTACGTCCCGACTGGCGGTCCGATTGCCGTCGGTGGCCAGCACGCGCACCTGGTAATTCCCGGCCTGAGTGAAGTCCGGAGTCCAAGTGAGGACGCCTGTGCGGGGATCGAGGCTCGCGCCCCTGGGCAACTGGTCGGCCCGGTAGAGCAGGCTGTCGCCATCCGCATCCGACGCCGTGAAGCGGATGGAAGCGGCTTCGCCCTCGGTCCACGAAGGAAGCACGGGCGCCTCCAGCGTGGGAGCTGCGTTGGCGGTCCGAACCGTAATCCGGATCGACTGCGCATCGGTTCCGCGGGCGGCTGGGACCCCACTTCCGCTGTCCGCAACATTCAACGTGATCGTGGCCGTCCCAGCGTCCGCGGCCAGCGGAGTCCAACGAAATTCCGCGACGCCATAGACGGCGGTGGGCTGGAAGGTGGCGCCTGCCGGCAATCCCGTGGCGGAGAAGGTCAGGGCATCCTGATCGCCGTCGGTGACGCGCACCTGGAAGGACAGCGTCTCACCGATCAAGGCGACCAGGTCACCCACGGGCTGAAAGCGCGGTGGCGAATTCACGGCCACGACGCTGAGCACGAACGATTCCTCGGCCGTCAACCGTCGCGCCGCGTTGCCGTTGCCGTCATCCGCGGCGATCACCGTGACGGTGTAGTTCCCGCGGTTGAGGAGGCTCGTCGCGCCGCGGAGGGTGGCCGTGCCGTCGCCATGGTCCACGAGGCTCAGGAACGCCGGGAGGTCCCGGGTGGAGAATGTCGGGCGGGTGCCATCCGGGTCCGAGGCGCGAAGCACGAGTTCGAACACGCCCCCGGCAGCAACCGACTGATTGGGGACGTCGATGAACACGGGCGCTCCATTCGCATCGCGCACCTCGATCTCGATCGTGGTGGTGGCCTGGGTCGCCGTTCCCGTCCCATCACCATCATCGCGCACGGTGAACGTCACGCGATGGGTGCCCGACTGATTGTAGGCCGGGGTCCACCGTAGAGTCTGGGTGGCCGCATCAAAGACCGCTCCGGTCGGCAGGGCCGAGGAAGTCCAGAGTAGGACCCCGCCGTTGCCCGCCGGATCCAAGGTGCCGTCCGGGAGGAGGACGGTCGCATTCTCGGGATGATCGGGATCCTCCGCCCCCAACCGCAGGGTGAGGGTCTGCCCCTCAAAGGTGACGAACCGGTCGCCACTCTGGAAGGTGACGGGACCGTTCACATTAGCGACCTCCAGCGTCATCACGCGGGTCACCGCCTGCAGCCCATCGGTGACGCTGAATCGGAGCTGGTAACTGCCGTGCTGGTCGTACCTCGGGGTCCACGCGAACTGCCCGGTTTGCGGATGCAGCGTCGCCCCCAGGGGCAGGTTGTCGGAACTGAAGACCAGGACATCCCCATCCACATCCGTGGCCTCGAGGAAGAGTCCAAGGGCGTCCCCCTCGCGGATAAAGCGGGCGGGAATCGCCTGGAGGACCGGCGCCTGGTTCACCTCCAACACCAGGATCTCGAAGGTCCGGGACACCACCGACGTGCCGTCCGTCACCTGCACCTCGATCCCGGAATAGCGGCCGGCCGAAAGTCCGTCCGGAGTCCAACGGATGGATTGAGTCTGGCCATCGAAGAAGGCGCCCGGAGGAAGGTGGTTCACTCCGAAGACCAGGACGTCGCCCTCGGCATCGACCGCCGAGAGCGCCAGATTGAAGGCTTCCCCTTCCCGCACGGTCTGGTTCGCGATCGGGAACAGGACCGGCGGCGTATTGGCGTTGGCGACCGCCACGGTCCAGGTCTGCGCCGTGTAGCCTCCCCGGGTGTCGTACGCGCGCAATTCGAACGGCACCGCCCTGCCCTGAGCGGAGGAAGGCGTCCATGACACCAAGCCGGTGGAGGCGTCGACCAGCGCGCCACCCGGACCCGCCACCAGCACATAGGTCACCGACGGGCCGTCCGGGTCCGCGGCCTGTGCAGCGTAGGTGTAGTGGGTCCCGACCGAGCCGCTGAGGCCGGGGCTGGACGAGAACGCCGGACGCAGGTTCGGCGGCACCCCCGCCGCAACTCTCGTCTGGAGCTGGAGCCGGACGAAGTCGGGGTTTCGGATCGTGACGGTTCGCACCACCGATTGGCCGGGCAGCAGCAAGGCGCCCTCGCCGACGGCCAGATCCAGGTACGGGTTCCCGTTCTGGGTCACCCCGTCGGCGGTGAGCACCTCCACGAGCGGAGCATGGCCCTCGGTCAGGCCCGTGAAGATCACCCGCACCGGCGATGCCAGGGCGAATGAAAGGCTGTTGGTCACGCGGACCTCGAACGAGACCGTGCCATCGATGCGGTTCAACCGGGTGTCGCTGAACTGGGGAGCGAGGATAGGCGTGAGATCCTGCAGCACCGTGAACTCCGCCGTGAACGACTGAGCCATCGCCACCCCGAGATCGCTGCGCACCGTGTCGCGAACCTCCAGCTGATAGGCATCCGCCCCCAGAGATTCAAAGACCAGACGCGCGGTGCGGCTCTCCACCTCATAGGTCACCGTACCGATGCGAATATCCTGGCCGGTGGCCAGGTTGCGGAGGCGGTAGTTCCCAGGGTTCAGAACCGAGGCGGGGTCCGCCGCCGAGGTCGCCAGCATGTCCAGATCGAACCGGATGGTGGCGATATTGACGATCGGATCGATGCGCGAGGCGCCGACCGGCGTGGTGGCGATCACGCGAGGGGCCACCACCGGGAAGAGAACCGTGACCTGACCCGACTGCGTCACGAATACCCGGCCATCCGCATTGACGTGGATAAAGTCTCCGCGCCCGCCGCCAGTGGCGACCTCGGCGTGCCGCATGGACACCAAGTCGACCACGGTCAAGGCACCGCCGGTGGCGTGGGTGACGAACAACAGATTCTCCGTGGGCGTGCCCGGAACTCCGAAGGCGAGGCCCTCCGCCTCCTGTCCCAGCGTGAGCATCACCTCGGCACGTCCCCGGGCATTGAACCGCACCACCTGCCCGCCTTCGGGCCAGACCGTTCCCCACAACTCGCCCGAGGGCGACAGCGCGAGGCCGTCCACCCGCGTCGCGGAGAACGGACTGAATGTCCGCGTGGCGACATCGAAAACATCCACGCCGCGCCCGGTCGCCACAAAGATCCGGTTCCGGGTCCCGTCGATGACCATGCCCAACGTGACCCCTTCGCCATGGCGCTCGAGGATTGCCCCCGTCTCGGGATCGAGTTGCACGAGAGGACCGCCGCCCGTGGTGGCCCAGAGGAGGCCGTTGCCGTCGAACGCCATGTCGTAGATCGGGACGTCCAAGGTCACCAGCGGACGATCGGCATTGCCTCCGGAGAGCCCGAACTTCCAGAGGGTGTTGCGCCCCGCCCCTCCACTGATCAGCACGCTCTTACCGTCCGGGGTGAAGGCGATTCCAAGCGGCCCGATGCCGGCACCCGACTGCGGGATCTCGAAGGCGAACGCGGACGTCGTGAACGGTTCGAAGACGGTGAGGAATTCCGCCGGGCGCGCCGCGGACTGGAGTCCGGGGATGCGCCGCAGCAGTTCCAGGAACAGAGGATTCGTGGCCGGTTGCGTCGAAGGCTCGGCGACCGCGAGCTCCGGAACCACGGTGGCCGGAGCCCTGGGAAGCGCTCCGAGATTAACCGAAGGATACAGGGTCGGAATCAGCACGCCGTCGGGGGCCGCTTCCAGATTGCCTGCCTGATCCTGGGCGCGAACCAGGAAGACGGCGTCCAACCCGAGCGTGCTTTCGTACACCAGCGACATTTCCTCGGTGCGCGCGACGTGAAGGACAAACGGACCACCGTCGAGCGAGAGGTAGACGTTGTACTCCTTCACACCCGATCCCAGGGCATCGTCCACCGCAAGCCAGTCGAGGGCATAGGTCGTGCCCACCTGCCGCACGGTCACCGTGGTCACCGGTGCGGCGCGATCGAGAATCGACTCGTGCAGATTGGAGTCGAGCGGGCCTTCCGCTTCGTAGATCACCCGGGCCCTGGCCTGGATCGCGGCGCCTGTCACGGCGGCATCCGAAGCGCTCACGGTATATCCCACGGTTCCCGCCTGCCCGGGCCGCAACAGACCCTGCGACTGCCCGGTCTGCGCGTTGCGCCCACGCAACGTGAGTCCCGTGTCAGGATCGATTGCGCGGATCAGCCAGGTCGCCAGCCGGGATTCGACGTCCACGCCCGCGGTCACCTGAACCACGTAGCCCAGCGTGCTCGTGAAATCGTACTCCGCCGTGAATGAGGCGCGGTCCGGCATGGCCAGGACGAGGTCGCCCAGGCGGATGTCCCCCAGCCGGAAAGTCCGGGCGTCCAAATCCGCATCCAATTGCTGAATCACCCGGATCTCGTTGACTGCCTCGGTGCGAGTCTCATCCGCAGCAAAGCGAACGGAGTACGGCAGCGATGCTCCCGACGGGACCAGGTTGGTGGCGCCGTAACCGGTCGGCCCCGAAATCCTCACCAGGCGGCTTCGCTCGCCCGTCAGCCCGAACAGATCGCCCAAGCTGGAGTCCTGGACCGGACCCGCCTGGTCCTGGGATTCACCGAGACCCGAGGGGCCAACGTGGATGATGAACGCCTCAAAGCGTGTTTCACGGGTCTGGTTCAGGTCGTGTTGAGCGGCGGTTGGGAGGGTCCCCGATCCAAACGCGTCCGGTTCGTCTCCGCTCCACCGGCGCAGCTGCGCAAAAAAGCTCTCGAAGTCACCGCCCGTCCGAATCGCTTCCGAGCCCGCCATGCCCAGCAGCCCGGCCGCCGCCAGGGCCATGGAACCGGTGAACTGCGGGGCGCTCCGGATCGCCGGAGGGAGATCCTCGGCGCGCAGCTGACCGGAAGCCGTCAGCGAGGCCAGATAGAACGAGGTGAAGGCCGACGCGTCCGCCGCCGCGACGCGCAATCCCTGCGGCGCCTCGGAGTCCGCCAGAATGGCTTGGCGCACCGACTCCGCCTGGGCGGTCTGATACGCCACATACTCCGCCGGCGACATCGGCGTCACGGTCGCGAACAGGAAGAAGTTGAACTCGAGATCCTCGATCTCGAACGACTGCAACTGTTCCAGGAAGCGCGGATTCTCGCGCAGAATGTCGTTCAGTTCCGGATACACCTCGGCGAGGAACGAGACCGCCCCGAAGCCCTGGTTGTGCAGGTCGAAGACGAAGCCCTCGGCGGTCAGGGTGCCGTCCAGGTTGAGGACCGGATTCAGGGTCCCCCAGGGAACACCGTCGATGCCCGGCGCGCCGGTGAGGTTGGTCGAGAACCGGAGCCGTTCGCCGACCGAGAGCCGACCGCCGCCGATCGGTTGCCCGGCGAGGATCGAGTTATTGGCCAGGCGAGGCACCCCGAAGGATACGTGGGCGTACGGGGTGTCGAGGTTCGTGATGCTCAGGTAGCCGGCCTGGTAAAGCGCAGGCGAGACGCCAGTCCGGGAGATCGGGATGTCACCCGGTCCGCCAAGTCCGACGGTAACATCCAAGGGCTTCGCGGCTTCGACGAGGAAACGGTAGGGAACGATGGCCTGGGCGCCGTTCGGATTCGTGACCTGGACGTCGTACAACCCCCGGGCGGCATTCCTAAGGTCAAAGGTTGCCACGATCGTCGTGGCATCGATCACCTGGTAGCTGATCGGCGCGAACTCCGCGATCTGCGGGCGAACCAGCTTCAAAGTGGCGCTCGGATCGAACTTCGCGCCCCGCACGGTGACGGTGACGTACCGGGAGTCGCCGCCCGTGTCGGGAGTCACTTGGGTGATGCCGAACGGCAGTACGCGCGCGGTCACCACGAGCGAGACATCGCGGAAGCGGGGAGGCGTGTCGGTGCCCAGGGTGGCATCACGGAAATTTCGGACCCGGATGTAGTAGTAGCCGCCTTCGGTGCGACCCACGAGAGCGACCTGATCCCCCTGGAGTCCCCCTCCGAACGCGGCGTCAAACTCCCGGGAACTCGGCATCGCCTCGTAGCGAACGTAGAGCTCGTTCGAGAGGGCATCATTCGCGCTGTCGATCGAGACTCGCAGAGTCTCGCCCGCCGGGACCTGAACCCGGAACAGGAGGTCGTCGCCATCGGAGATCCTGGCGTCGAGGGGCACGCCGAGTTGGAGGGTGGGCACGGTGACCGCGATGCGATCCGCAGACGCCGTCGCGTTGTTGACGTTGTTCGATCCCTCGTGGATGTCGTCAAAAATATCGGTGCGAACGATGACCTGATAGTTGTTCGGCAGCGCCACCGGCATGCGCACCGTCGAACTGAACGTGTAGCTCTCCCCGGGAGCCAGCGTGCGCGGGGCAAAGTCTTGGTTGATGATCAGGCGGTCGCCAAGGTCCCAGATGGCATCCCGTGACAGGAAGGCGGCGTCGGCCCAGCGGCCTGAAGCGGGTTCCACCCCGCGATTCGTGACGCGCCACGAGAAGGTGACCTGCTGCCCCGCCAGCGCCTGGGTGGGAACCGTCACCGCTTCCACCTGAAGATCCGACGGCGGCGGAAGCTCGATGAGCATGGGGACCGCGGTGGCGCGGCTGTTATTGCCCTCGGCGGTGCCCTCGTACACCACGCCTCGCGGCGCGCCATTCTCCGGCGAGTCGGTGAGCACCATGACGTAATAGGCGCCCACAAGTCCGCGCGGGAGGTTCAGGGTCAGGGTGACCGAGTAGGTGCCATTGACTTCCAGAACCCCGACATGTTCCACCCGGCCGAGATAGTGGTCCCCGCGCGCGTCGAGGTACTGGTCCCGAGAGAGGTAAAGATAATCAGCCCACTTCTCCTGGCGGTCCGGGACGACGCCCGCGCCCTGGTTCGCTACCGTGAACGTGACCTGGAACTGGCGGCCGGTGAACACCCGTGCCGGGGCGAGCACCTCGGTGACCTGGAGGTCCGGCGGGTTGGTCGGAGTGACAACCAACGGCGTGGACGCCGAATTGTTAAACTCATCGCGGTACTCGAGAACCATGCCGCTTCCCGATCCCATGAGTCGCGCCGGTCCTTGAGCCTCAGGATAGGGTCGCGGAATGCCGCCACCCTGGGAGGTGCCGAACGGCGAGTCGGCAAAGGCCAGCACCCGGAAGGCTCCGGAGAAATTGTCCGGCAACCGAACCTCCCCGGTGACGGTGTACTCGGCGCCCGGCGCGAGGACGCCCTTGTGCGTGAACGATCCGAGCAGGGCGTCGTAGAGGTCCAGCGAGCCGTCGATGGAAAGGTATACGCGATCCAGCCAGGAATCCGTGCGGGTGGCACGTGTTCCCGCGTTGGTGACCGTGAAGGTGACTGTCACGAACCCTCCCGAACTCGACGGACTGGGGACCGCTGTCACCCGGCTGATGCGAAGATCGGCCTCCCGGTAGGTCACTTCGACCGCCGAGGAAGCCCGGAAGTTGTTGCCCCGATCCGGCGACTCCCACACGTAGTCTTTGAAGTACTCCGGCCAGTCCGGATACGACCCCGGCTCGGTGGCCCCGATGGACGGCCCGAAGCGGCCGACCCTGACCGCGGTGAAGACATGGACGTACCACTTGCCCTCCACCCCGCCCGGCACGTCCAC
>JADLFD010000680.1 GCA_020845805.1 Verrucomicrobiales bacterium
CGCCGTCGTACGCAGGGTGTCGCGCAACGCCGTCACCTGCCACACCCCCGCCAGCCTCGCGGCCGCCGCGCGCAACTCGGGACGTCGCGTCCCGGCCATGGCCATGCTCAACGGGCCCGCCGGGTCGCCCGTGGGCCGGACACCGCGGACCTCCACCGAGTCCGCCAGCGTCGCCAGCGACCGCGCGTGAAGAAGTTCCTCGTACTGCGCACCAAGGGTAAAGATGCGCGTCTCCAACAGCGCGGGGATCTCGTTGCTGCCCCCCGACCGCGCCACTTGCACGGCCAACCGTTCGATCTCCAGGGCTTCCAACGCCACTTCCCCCACGCGCCGCAACCGGCCCGCGGCAATCGCCGCGGTATCGCCGGAGGCATCCGCCCGGGCCAAAGCTTCCAAGTACTGGGGGCGCCCCCCCAGTTTCAACGTCCCCGACGCGTGCGCCTCCGCCCACCAGGGTTTCAGGGCATGCACGGCCTGCGTCAGCGCGTACTCCAACGCGGCGTCCATGGGCTGATCCACCACGCGCAACGCCACCTCCACCGCGCGCACGTCGCGCACCGCGGCACAGGCCACCACCGCCTCCAGTCGCACTCGCGGATGCGCATCCGTCACCCCGCGCTCCAGCCATTTCAACGGCGCCTCCAGCGCGCGCGCGGACAAACCGACCACGCGCATGGCCATGGCCCGTGCCTGAAACGCCGGCGATACCGACACGGTCTCAATCCAGCCCGGCTCCACGGCCTCCAGATCCGCGGCCAGGCCCAGCCCTTCCACCCAGGCCAGCGACTCGCTGGCCGGCAATCGCGCCAGCCACGCACGCAACGCCGGGAGCACCTTCTCCCGCGGACGCTCCACCAGCAGGCGATGCGCCATCTGGCGGTGCCACCGATCCCCGGACCGCAACTGCGCCACGAGTTCCTCCTCGCTCCACGCCGTCAACGCACGCCGCGGCACGAGCGGACGTCCCTTCGCCGTCACACGCCAGATGCGCCCGCGCGTACGGTCGCGATCCGGATGCCGAAAACTGGTCTGGTAATGCCCGATCAGGGAGTTGTGCCAGTCGCAGAGATACAGGGCGCCGTCCGGACCGAACCGCACATCGACTACGCGAAAGGCGGTGTTGGTGGATTCGACCAGCGCCGGCAGGCGTTCCACCTGGAAGGACGCGCCGGCCTCGGTCACCCGGAACCGCTCGACGCTGTTGTGCAGGTAACCTCCGGTGACGAGCTCGCCTTGGCGCTCGGGCGGCCAGTGCGCGTTCTCCACGAAATCGCCACCGCCGAATTTCCGTCCCTGATTCCACAACGACGGATGCGTCAGAAAATGGTCGGTGGCGATCAGGGCCGGTGTCAGGTGGTAGATTCCATGCCCGTTACCCGCGAGCACCAGGGGCTGTCCCCAACGGTCGAACACGGTGCCAAAAGGGTTGTGCGCCCCCATCGCGCCGCTCCAAAACGCTTCCAACTCCAACCGCCGGGGCCAGAAACGCCACACTCCCGCCTGCCGCAGTTCGGCGATGCCCCAGGGCGTTTCCACGCGCGAGTTGGCGTGCAGGCCCTGCGACATCATCAGCTCGCCGCACGGTCCCCACACCAGCGAGTTCAAAGTCTGATGCGCGTCTCCCGTCCCGAACCCGCGCAACACCACCCGCCGCTGGTCGGCGCGCCCGTCGCCATCGGCGTCGCGAAGATGCAGCAACTCGGTCGCCGCCCCCACGTAGACCCCGCCGTCGCCCAGCTCCAGACCGGTCGGGATCATCAGACCATCGGCGAAGACGGTGCGCTGATCCGCACGGCCGTCGCCGTCCGTGTCCTCCAACCGGATCACATGATCGTTCGGCACCTCGCCCGGCACGATCTGCGGATAGGTCGTGCTCCCCACCAACCAGAGCCGTCCGGCGGGATCGAACCGGATCTGGATCGGTTTCACCGCGCCCTCGCGCTCGGTCGCAAATAGCGAAATCTCGAAACCCTCGAGCACCCGAAACGAAGCCAGCTCGGCCTCCGCGTCCGGAGTGCCGACGAACCCGCCCGCGGCGATGTGCTCCCAGGCCAGCGACGCCAGGATCGCTGCGATCACGCGGCCCAAGCCGCGACGCCCTCCACCCCCGCCCGCTCGTCTGAAGTTCGTTCCAATCATCGCCAGCCCCCCCATTCCCCCTGCGCCACCGCGGACTGAACGCGCGTCTCCGCCTCCTTCAGCAGCGGGCCGTACCCTTCCATTTCGGCCAGGAACCGGCGGACCTTCGGGTCCACGGGGTCGCGGCTGAACAATTGCTCGGTCCGATCGCCGTTCAAAAAGGCCCAGTTCATCGGGCGCCAGGAATCAAACCAAAGCCGGTTCTTGGCGCGGACCGCTTCCCGCACGCGGATCACATCGGGTCGTGTCCAGAATCCGGGACGTTCCGCGGCTTCGGCCCAGTCGGCACGTCCCAGCGCCCGCACCCAGGCCGCCGCGAGGCGTTGGTGGCCATACGGAGTGCGTTCGCGTCCGTCGTGGGTCAGGGGTTCGGGAGACACGCGTTGCGAGAACACCTCCTGCAAATCCACCAGCCCGCAGCCCTTCGCGGCAGCCACCTCGCGCAACTCCGCTGCGTACCGCGCCAGAGCGCTATTGGCGGCGGTCGCGTCCGGCAAGGGCGGAGGCTTGGTCTCGAATGGCGGCGGTGTCACCAGCACCACGCGGGGCACCTGGCGTTGGATCTCCGCCACGGAGGACTCCACCGCCGCGCGAAACGCCGCGCGCCCGCGCTCCCCCGCCGTCGACTCCGCCACGCCCCATTGGGCGAATACCACCGTGATCCCCAGCTCCGCGAGTTGCTGGGTCAAGGTGGGGAAGTTCAACTCCCGCGGCCGCGCCGCCGCGGTGTCCCCTTCCCAAGCCAGGTTCCGGAATCGAACGTGCTGCCCCAGATGGGCCAGGGTCAGCAGGGTCTCCACGCTGCCGTCCTTCTCCATGGCCACCCACGAACCGCCCCCGACAAAGGCCACCAGATCATGATCACGCAGTGTGACCGGTACCGTCTGCGCCCGCACACCCAGCCTCGGCATCAGCCCGACAAGCAAGGCCAGGACTATGCCGACCACGCGCCCTATCCGACAACGCCCGGCCGGGATCGCGGGCCACGCCGTCGTCATCGTCGTCGTCGCTACGCCAGAACCTGGCAAAGGAGTGTCGGACACCATGGGATCACCGAACTTCGCCGGCCTCCGGCTCCACCTCAATGCCGAAGCGCATCCCAAGGCTGCTGCGACCCGCCAGGAAAAAGACCCTGACGGACAGGATTTACAGGATTAACAGGATGGTGGGGCCGGAACTCTGCATCGGAGACTTGCACTGCAGATCTCGTCCCTCCTGATGCGGCACCCCGGCTCGGTTGCGCCCGGGAGGGCCCGTCATCCTGTAAATCCTGTTCATCCTGTCCTCCCCTCCCACCCACCACGGTAAAAGGCTGCTGAGATCGGCCAGGAAAAGCCCCTGACGGACAGGATTTACAGGATGCACAGGATGGTGGGGCCGGAACTCGGCACCGGAGACTTGCACTGCAGATCTCGTCCCTCCTGATGCGGCACCCCGGCTCGGTCCCGCCCTTGAGGGCAGGTCATCCTGTAAATCCTGTTCATCCTGTCCTCCCCTCCCACCCACCACGGTAAAAGGTCGCTGAGACC
>JADLFD010000681.1 GCA_020845805.1 Verrucomicrobiales bacterium
CACCCTCCCGCGCAAGCATTCCGTCGTGCACCCATCGAATTCGAAGTCTCCCTTCCGCTTTTGGGTTTTTTGGCTTGGCGGAGTCCGTGTGATTCCCGTACCCAACAACAGTCATCCCCGGATCGCCTGCTCTTCGCTCGGCGGACCTTCATGTGCCTGCGCCTGGAACCACGCGCGGGTCGGATCCTCCGAGACAGGGGAAGGGTGGCGGATCAGGGGATAGGACGGGGCGGGGAGTGCCGAGATTGTACATTCTGCAGGTCCCGCCCAGGGGAACCCGTCCCGATTGCATATCCACAACCCATCGAACCCATCGATCGACTCCATGTATCCAGCACATCGACCCTATCGACGTCCCGCGAGAGCGCCGGGCTTCGCGTCGCTTCCGTCGTGGCGCGCCACCGCGGCGGCGGCACTCCTCACCTGCGCGGTCAGCCCGCTCGCCTGGGGAGCCACGTTCACCGCCAATTTCGCGGATGACCCTGGTGGCACGGCACTCGGCATCGCGGAAATCGAGGAGGGCGTCCTCAAGCTGACCGACCTCGCGGATCTGCCTCCCGCCGATCCCCCGAAGTCGCTGCCCCAAAATGGTTCCTATATCCTTCCGGATTTCAACGGCGGCGCGGCGATCCAGGCCTTCACCGCCTCCTTTAAAGCCGCCGTGGGCGGTGGCAGTTCGCTGGGCGCCCAGGGCTTCAGCTTCATCCTGGCCTCGGAGATCGGGTCCGATGTCTTTCGCGAAGGGGGCGGCAACACGCGCGGGCTGGTGATCTCGTTCGATACGATCGACAACCTCGCGGGCTTCAACGCCGAAGGCAACGAACCCGGCGACGCGCCCGGCATCATCGTCAAAATCGCCGGGGCCAAAGTCGCCGCCAAGAGCTTCCGCGGCATCCAGACCTACCCGGCCAACTCGACGACCACCCGATTCGCCAATGTCGAAGTGAAACTCGACACCGATGGCACGCTCGATGTCACTTATGACGGGGTGAAGGTCTATGACAACGTCGGGATCGGGTATACCCCCATCGCCGGCCAGTTCGGCTTCGGAGCCGGCACCGCCGAGTTGACCGCCGCGATCCGTAACAACCACTGGATCGACGACGTCAACATCACCACCACCAACGTGGGCGGCGGCGCGTATGTGTCCGCCAAGTCGCCCGCGGCACAAGGTGTGCGCGCGGACGCCACGGTCTCCATCGTGGTGGAAAACCTCGCGTCCTCCACGGTTTCGATGACCTTCGACGGCGCGGCCGTAACGCCCAATGTCACCAGCCAGGGCAACACCCGCACGGTGACCTATGATCCGCCCGGCCTCCTCGCCTCGGGTTCCAAACACGCGGTGGTGCTGACCTACGACACCTCGAAGACCTTCGCCTTCGAGTTCGACGTCGCCAGCTACGTGACCATCCCCGCCAGCGCCAAGGCCAAGGCCGGGTCGGTCAACACGTCGTCCAGCGGGTTCAAGGCGCGGCCTTACCAGGTCGCCAGCCCCGCCCCCTCCGGCGTGGCCACCGCCGAACGCCAGTTGGCCGGGCTGTCCGGACCCAACATCGCGGATCTCTCCGCGGGGACAGGGGGCTTGTTCAACATCGAGACCGTGAACTGGGATGATGACCAGGCCGGCGCGGGGAGTTTCACCACCGACGACGCGATCGTCGGCTATCCCGGCACCACCACCGATGGCAATTCCGCGCAGGACAACCTGGTGATCGAGGCGGTTGCCTTCGTGGAACTCACCGCCGGCGTCAACACGCTCGGAGTCCAAAGCGATGACGGATTCAAGGTGACCATCGGCGGGGATCCGCGGGACGTCACCGCGCCGGTCGTCGGCAGCTTCGAGGGCGTGGCCAACAACACCTTTTCCTTCGTCGTGGAAGAGGCCGGCATCTACGGCTTGCGCCTGCTCTGGTACGAAATCGGGGGCGACGCCAACTGCGAGCTCTTCTCCCTCAACGCGGCCGGCGAACGCATCCTTGTGAACGACCGCGCCACGGCCGGCCACATCAAGGCCTACCGCGATCGCACCGGCGCCGTGGCGCCCTTCGTCAGCTCGGTCAAACCCGCCCCGGGCGAGACCGGCGTGAATCCCAAGCTCAGCGTGCAGGTGGACATCACCGAGGACAGCACGGTCATCAATGCCTCCTCTGTCGTCCTCAAGATCAAGGACATCACCGTGACCCCGACGGTCACCAAGTCCGGCAAAGTCACCACGGTGAGTTACGTGCACGCGGGGGAAGTCCCCGCCGATACGTACCCGGTTTCGCTCAGCTACGCCGACGCCTCCGGCAATTCGGCGATCAGTTCCTGGTCGTTCAGCACGGCGCCGGGTTCCTGCGAGAACATCGCCGGACCCGCGGTCACGGGCTACTGGTCCTTCGATGATGGGACGCTGAAGGCCACCGTGGGCGCGGACATGAGCTATATCGACAGCTCGATCGCGAGCTTCTACGCCTTCGGCACGAGCGGTCAGGGCGCGTTCACCGATGTCCCTGGCATCAACGGCAAGCCGGTGAAGTTCCTCTCCATTCCGCGCAACGAGAACGGCGAGGATTTCCGCAAGACCGGGCTGCGCACCAAACCCGGGCTCCCGGCCAATGGCGGCGGCGCGAATGCCAACGTCTGGACCATGATCATGGACGTGTACTGGGGCGACGGCCACGGCAATGGCACCGTCCTGCGCACGCACGACCTGAACCAGAACAACGACGGCGACCTCTTCTGGGCCGCCGGCGACGGGACCTACGGCAAGGGCTGCTGCTCCCCTTACGTGGGCGCCACGCCCGCGGGCCGTCATGATCGTCACACCTGGGGTCGCGTCGTGATCGTCGCGGACCTCACCACGACGCCGAAGCGCTTCGCCAAGTACATCAATGGCGTGAAACACCGCGAGGACGTCACCGGCGACGGCGCCAACATCGACGGACGTTTCTCCCTGCCGAGCGACATCTTCATGTTCAACGACGGCGACGACAACGAGCAGAGTTCGCTCTTCGTCAGCGCGGTGCAGTTCCGTGACGGAGCGCTCTCCGATGCCGACATCGCGGAACTCGGCGGCCCTTCGGCCGACGGCATTCCGGTTCCTGATTCCGGCGGCGGCTCCGGGGTGGCGTCGCAGTGGGAGTTCAACGGCAGCCTGCAGGCTTCCACCGGCAACGCGGCCACCTACATCGACCCCGCCCTCGCCAGCCACTACACCTTCGGCACCAGCGGTCAGGGCGCCTACGCCGACATCCCCGGCATTAACGGTCAGCCGGTGCAGTTCCTGGCCATCCCGCGCAACGAGAACGGCGAGGACTTCCGCAAGACCGGGCTGCGTGTCAGCCCCGGACTGGCCGCCAGCGGCGGCGGCGCGAACGCCAATGTCTGGACCATGGTCATGGACGTGTACTGGGGTGACGGCCACGGCAATGGCACGGTCCTGCGCACGCACGACCTCAATCAGAACAACGACGGCGACCTGTTCTGGGCCGCCGGCGATGGGTCCTACGGCAAAGGCTGCTGCTCCCCCTACGTGGGCGCCACGCCCGCCGGACGCCATGAACGTCACGCCTGGGGCCGCGTCGTGTTCGTGGCCGACCTGACCGCGAATCCCAAGCGCTTCGCCAAGTACATCAACGGCGTGAAACACCGCGAAGACGTCACCGGCGACGGCGCCAACATCGACGGCCGCTTCTCCCTCCCGTCGGAGATCTTCATGTTCAACGACGGCGATGACAACGAGCAGAGCACCGTGCTGGTGAACTCCGTGCAGTTCCGGCCCGTCGCCCTGACGGACACCGAGGTCGCCGCCCTGGGCGGTCCCTCCGCCGCGGGCATCCCCGCCCCCGAAACCGTCTCGCCGAGCATCAAGGCGCACTGGGATTTCGCGGGCAACCTCACCGCGACCGTGGGCAGCGATCTGACTTACATCGACGCCGCCCTCGCCAGCCACTACTCCTTCGGCACCTCCGGCCAGGGCGCCTTCGCGGACGTTCCCGGCATCAACGGGCAGTCGGTGCAGTTCCTGGCCATCCCGCGCAACGAGAACGGCGAGGACTTCCGGAAGACCGGCCTCCGTGCGCGCACGGGTCTCGGAGCGAGCGGCGGCGGCGCCAATGCCAACGTCTGGACCATGATCATGGATGCCTACTGGGGCGATGGTCATGGCAACGGCACGGTCCTGCGCACGCACGACCTCAATCAGAACAACGACGGCGACCTGTTCTGGGCCGCTGGCGATGGTTCCTACGGCAAGGGTTGCTGCTCGCCGTATGTCGGCGCCACGCCCGCGGGACGCCACGAGCGTCACGCCTGGGGTCGCGTCGTGTTTGTGGCTGACCTGACCGCCTCTCCCAAACGCTTCGCCAAATACGTCAACGGCGTGAAACACCGCGAAGACGTCACCGGCGACGGCGCCAACATCGACGGACGCTTCTCGCTCCCCAGCGAGATCTTCCTGTTCAACGACGGCGACGACAACGAGCAGAGCACGGTCTACGTCTCCGCCGTCCAGTTCCGTGAAGGCGCCCTCACCGATGATGAAGTGGCCGCCCTGGGCGGGCCCACGGTCGACGGCCCGCCGTTGACCGGGACCAGCGCCGGCGCCTGCGTGCCGCTCGGCGGCAGCACGGTGGCGGTGGAACTCCACGCGGCCTCCGCGGTCACCGGACCGTACAGCCTCAGCAGCGCCGCCACGGTCAATACGGCCGCCAAGACCATCACCGTACCCAGGTCGGGCAATGCGGCGTTCTATCGTGTCCGCGGCGCCACCGCCGTGACCATCAAGTCGGTGGCCATCCAGGGGGCCAACCTCGTGATCGGCTACGAATAGCCGCCTCGCACCCCGCTTCGGAATACGCGCCCGCCCTCCCGCAACCCGGGAGGGCGGGTTTGCTTTTTGCCCGACAGAATCCGGTGCAAACCGCGCGTGCGCTGCTATGCTGCGCCGCGTTCGCTCCACGCCCTCCTCCATACCGATGCAATGCCGCCCTCCACACTGTCTCCGCGCTTCCGTGGATCCGTGCTGGCGGCCGACCGCCTGGGCACGGGCGCTGGCCCGGGTAATCCTCGGTTGCCTCCTGGGATGCGCCGGTTGGGGATTCGGCGCGGCGCAGGCCGACGATACCGCCGAGGATATCGTGCGCTACAACCGCGACGTCCGCCCGCTGCTCTCCGACCATTGCTTTCGCTGCCACGGACCGGATGCACGCGAACGGAAAGGGAAGCTGCGCCTCGACCTGCGCGAGATCGCTCTCGAGCGCGGCGCCATCGTTCCGGGCCGGCCGGAGGCGAGTCCGCTGGTCACGCGCATCCATGCCACCGATCCCGAGGAGTTGATGCCGCCTCCCGATGTCCTCAAGCCGCTGGATGACCGACAGAAGGCGGTGCTGGAACGTTGGATCCGCCAAGGCGCGCCCTACGAGGCGCACTGGGCTTTTCTTCCCATCGAACGGCCGCCGATTCCCGACGCCCCCGAAGCGCATGGATGGATTCGCACGCCGATCGATGCCTTCGTGTTCTCCGCCCAGGTGCGCGCCGGCCTGCGCCCATCCCCCGAACCCGACCGCTCAACACTGCTGCGACGGCTCAGCCTGGACCTCATCGGTCTACCGCCCACGCCCGCTGAGACCGCCGAATTTGTGCGAGACACCGAGGCCGGAGCCTACGAGCGCCAGGTGGAACGTCTGCTGGCTTCGCCGCATTTCGGGGAACGCATGGCCATGCCCTGGCTCGATGCCGTGCGCTTCGCCGACACAGTTGGGTACCATGGCGATCAGAATCAGCGGATCTTCCCGTACCGTGACTATGTGATTGCCGCCTTGAATCGGAACAAGGGATTCGATGCCTTCACCCTGGAGCAGATCGCCGGGGATCTCTTGCCCGATCCCACGCCGGACCAACGCGTGGCGACGGGGTTCAACCGCCTGAACATGATGACCCGGGAAGGAGGGGCTCAGCCCAGGGAGTACCTCGCCAAGTACCAAAGCGACCGAGTACGCACGGTCTCCACCGCCTGGCTGGGTGCCACGCTCGGCTGCGCCGAGTGCCATGACCATAAATACGATCCCTTCACCACCCGCGATTTCTATGCGCTCTCGGCCTTCTTCGCGGATGTGCAGCAGTGGGGCGTCTACCAGGACTACTCCTACACGCCGAACCCCGATCTGAAGGGCTGGAGCAACGACCACCCATTTCCCCCCGAGTTGCTGGTGGATAATCCCTACCTCAAAGCGCGCGCGCGGAAGCTCCTGGAGCGCGAGGATCAACTCCTCGCACGAGCCACCGCCACCCTGCGCACCCACGAGGAGGGGCGGACGATCTTTCGCCGTTGGCGCGGTGCGGTCAGCGATTTCCTGGACCAACACCCGGACGGCTGGGCGATCCCCACGATCCAGCACGTGTTGAGCAAGGGGAAGGGCGCCTCCGAGTTCACTCCCGCGGAGAACGCCACCGTCCTGCCCGACGGATCAGTGCGGTGGACGGGAACCGAGCCCACGCACGATCGGCTCATCCTGAACCTGCCTCCGGGCTGGATCAGCGCGTTGCGCGTCGAACTTCTGCCCGCCGAAAACGGGGGCGCCACGCTCCGCGGATCACGTCGATCCGGCGGTTTCTCGTGGTCCGTCTCGCGCCGCGCGGTCGGCAGCGAAGCCGAAGAGCCGGTGACGTTCTGGTTCGCGGATGCCGAAGCCAAGGATCCGCGTTACGCCAACGGAGATGAGATCCAGGGGATCCTCGGTCAGTGGCGTCTGCCGGAGGCGATGGCGCGACAGCGCCAAGTAGGAACCTGGTGGGTGGCCAAGCCCTGGAGCGCCGGCACCGGCGAGGTGCTCACGGTGGAGATCCCCAACCACGTCGCCGCTCGCGTGCGCATTTCGGTGTCGCCGATCGCTCCCGACCGACTGCGAAGCCCGGCCCGGCTCGCCGAAATCCGACAACTGCTCGACCGTAGCTCAGGCATCTGGGATCCGCCGGTCCAACACGCCTTCCATCGCAGCGTCGACTGGTCGGAGGAACTCACCCGCGATCTCCGTTCGCTGGCCGGCGCCTTGCGCGACTGCCGCGAAGGCCGGGCCTGGACCCAGGTGACGGTGGCCACCAATGCCCTCGTCACACGCGTGTTGCCGCGCGGGAACTGGATGGATGAGAGCGGTCCGGTGGTCACCCCCGCGGTTCCCGCCTTCCTTACGCGCGGCGGCACCGGTCCCGCGACCCCGCAGGGAGCCCGCACGGAGCAGGGTGGAGCTGCGGCGGTCGGCGCTGAGTCGACGGCGACGCGTCTCGATCTGGCACGGTGGCTCGTCTCGCGAGACAACCCGCTCACCGCGCGCCATCTCGTCAATCGCTGGTGGGCGCTGTTCTTCGGCACCGGGCTCTCGGCGCGCCTGGAAGACCTGGGACTTCAAGGGGAATGGCCCACGCACCCCGAGTTGCTCGACTGGCTGGCGGCCGAGTTCATGGAACCCTCGGTGGCCTTGGGCACCTCAGATGCGGCGCGCACCTCGCCCCACGCCTGGGACGTTAAACACGTGATCCGCCTGATGGTGCTCAGTTCCACCTATCGCCAGGGCACACGACCTTCCCCGGAAGCGCTGGAGCAGGATCCCGCGAACACCTGGCTCACGCACCAGAACCCGCGTCGGCTGGAGGCGGAAATGGTGCGCGACCAGGCCCTGGCCGTGGCCGGTCTGCTCGACCCGGAGATCGGTGGACCCAGCGTGTTTCCGTACCAACCGGCGGGGTACTACGCGAATCTGCAATTCCCCGATCGCGAGTACCAAGCGAGCGCGGAGGAACGGCAGTACCGGCGCGGGATCTACATGCACTGGCAGCGCGCTTTCCTGCATCCCATGCTGGCCAACTTCGACGCCCCGTCCCGCGAGGAATGCGTCGCCAGCCGGCTCATTTCGAACACACCACAGCAGGCCCTCACCCTCCTGAATGACCCCACCTTCGTGGAAGCCGCGCGCGTCCTGGCCGCCCGCGCCGCGGGCGCCACACGCCGCGACGAGGCGCGGATCGAGTGGCTCGTCCAACAGGTCCTCGGACGCACTCCCCGCGCCGCGGAGTCCGATTCCCTGCGAGCGTTTCTGGCGTCGCAGCGCGCCGCCTTCGAGGCAGACGCCGAGGGAGCCGCCAAGCTGGTTCAAACCGGACAGGCACCCGGTCCCCACGACCTCCCGGTGATCGAGCACGCGGCCTGGACCAGCCTGGCGCGCGTGCTGCTCAACCTTCACGAAACTATCACCCGGTACTGAACGTGATTCGATCCGTCGCCGCCTCTTCCGCGTCATGAACCCTCCGCCGTCCGCCGCCTGGGAATCCTCCCTCGGTCGGCGCTCTTTCCTGACCCAATCCGCCTACGGCCTCGGGGGCATGGCGCTGGCCTGTCTCCTGGGTCGATCCGCCGCCGCCGACTCCACCACGACTCCCGCCGCTTCCGGAAAGTGGCGGGGCGTCGTCGTCGCGCCCCATGCGCCGGTGCGTGCTCGGCGCATCATCCATTTGTGCATGGCGGGAGGGCCTTCCCACCTGGAGACCTTTGATTTCAAGCCGCAGCTCAAAGCCCTGCACGACCAGCCGTTTCCCGAGTCATTCACGAAGGGACAACAGTTGGCGCAATTGCAGAACACCGTGCTCAAGGCGCGGGGACCGTTCTGCGGCTTCACACGCTGCGGCCAGTCCGGCGCCGAAATCTCCGATCTGTTTCCCCATCTGCAACGGATCGCGGACGACCTGTGCCTCGTGCGTTCCATGCAGACGGAGCAGATCAACCACGACCCTGCGCACGCCTTCATGAACAGCGGGTCCATCCTCAAGGGCCGTCCCAGCATGGGTTCCTGGCTCCTCTACGGACTCGGAGCCGAGAGCGAGAATCTGCCGGGCTTCGTGGTGTTCACTTCGGCGGGGAAATACGGACTGCAGCCTGTCTCGGCGCGCCAATGGTCGAGCGGGTTCCTGCCCAGCCGGTTCCAGGGCGTGCAGTTCCAGGCGCGCGGAGATGCCGTGCACTACATCGGCAATCCCGAAGGCGTCTGCCAGAGCACGCAGCGGCAGGTGGTGGAAGAGATCAACCGACTGAACGGCCTGCAGGCGGAGGAGACCCTCGATCCCGAGATCCGCACGCGCATCGCCCAGTACGAAATGGCGTTCCGCATGCAGCAGTCGGTGCCGGAGCTCACCGATTTCACGAGCGAATCCAAGGAGACCCTCGCCGCCTACGGCATCCAACAGCCGGGGGACGGGAGCTTCGCCTCGAACTGTCTCATGGCCCGGCGGCTCGCCGAACGCGGGGTGCGCTTCATCCAGCTCTACCATCGCGCCTGGGATCATCACGGGGATCTGGAGAAGGCCATGCCCAGCGCGGCACGCGACGTCGACCAGGCCTCCGCCGCGCTCGTGCAGGATCTGAAGCACCGCGGACTTCTGGACGACACGCTGGTCCTGTGGGGCGGTGAGTTCGGACGCACACCGATGGGGCAGGGCAGCGGGCGCGATCATCATATCCTGGCGTTCTCGGTTTGGATGGCTGGCGGTGGTGTCAAAGCAGGGACCACCTGGGGCGCAACCGACGAACTGGGCTATCGCGCCGCGCAGGACGTGGTGCACGTACACGACCTGCACGCCACCCTGCTGCACCTCTGCGGCATCGACCACAAGCGCCTCACGTTCCGTTACCAAGGACGTGACTTCCGGCTCACCGATGTGCACGGGCGCGTGGTCACCGGGATCGTGGGATAACCTCGGGCCGTGACCCGCGGCCCGCGCGGGTTCGAACGCAACGGCAGGGCAGGGCCAGCGAGTTATCTGAGTGCCGCACTCCAGAACACGAGGACGCAGCCAAGGTAGGCCGCCGCACAGGCGAGGTCGAAACGGGACGAGGTCACCCACGCTCGAGGCAGGACCGTGAGCAGCGCGGCGGCGACGGCGCCGAAAAGAAATCCTCCGGCGTGGGCGAGCACATCGGACCGCGGCGAGGTGCCCAGCAGGATGAAGAGCAGTCCCCCGCCCAGGCTGCCCCGGACCAGTGCCGCGCGCGCCGACACGCTGGCCCGCGCTTCCAGCGTGGTGGTGAGTGCCAGCAGTCCCAACCCGGCCATCACGACCCCTGACGCTCCCAGGCCGACGTAGGCGTGACCTCGCGCCATCGACGCGAACAGATTGCCGGCGCTGCCGGCTGCCAACGTGGAGAAAAGGGCCGTGCCCACGCCGATGCGGCCCATCGCCAGGCCGAGGATCAGAAAACCCGCTGTAAGATTCGCCGCCAGATGCTCCGGGCCCTCGTGCAGGAACGTTGCAGTCACCGGACGCCACCATTCCCCCGCGGCGGTTTTCGCCGTGTCGAACAAACCGACCAGGGCCAGCCGACTCTCCGGCGCGGTGGAGGCCAGGTACACCAAGGCCATGAAGGCGCACCAGAGCAGGACGCCCCAATGGAATGAAGGAGCCAGGGCCTGCACTGGCAGTGAGCCGGCGCGAAGGCGGTTCTCCAAATGGTAAAGCCGCAGCGTGCGCAGCGCGCGCGGGGCATCACCGGAGTCGATCTCGAGCCACCATCCCATCCCTTCGATCGGCGAATGAATCACGCACGGGATGTCCTGGCTCGCCAAGGCCAGGCTCCAATCCATGGCCTGACGTTCGTGCCGGGTGGGGACGCGCAGTCGCGCGGGTTCCACCACCCGGTCCCTCGGCGGCTCCGACGTTCCCGCGCTGGATGCGACTCGGTCCAAAGTGGGGCGACTGTCCACCCAAAGCCGGCATTTGTAAAACGACCACGGGGTGGCATGGCGCGGGGGGCACGACGGGATGGTGGTTTGGGAAGGTGAGGACAGGATTCACAGGATGGCGCGAAAACGAGGACGCAACTTTGGAGTGCGGGCTCCGTCCCGCCCAGTGCTGCACCACGATTCGGTGACGCCCATCTGGGCCGGTCATCCTGTGGATCCTGTTCATCCTGTCCAAAAACCTCCCCGGCAACTTCGGTCGTAGACCCGTTCGGGCAGGTAGCCAAGAGATAGGATTGCGTGATGCGAACGTCGCGTCAGGATGCGCCCGTCCCCCTGGTTCTCGTCGACGCATCGTCGCGAGGCTTCAGGGGAACGCCTCTGCCCATGATCGCGCTGTCCTTTCATCCCGGAGCAATCGTCAGCGTCCTGGCGTTCGGCGCCTTGTTCGCCTTTGTCCTCTGGCACTGGAGCCGTCAGAGCATCGATCCCCCCGCCATCCTGGGGATCAAGATCGCGCTCTCCACCGGGCTGGCCGCCGCTGCGGTGTGGTCCATCCTTTCGCTGCACCCCATCATCGGGGTGCCCCTGGGGGCGATCTGCGGGATCCTCATCGGCATTCTCTGGGCCCGGAACATCGGCAACGCCATGGCTCGCCCCCTGGCGGATCTTTACGATGGCGGCACGGAACAGGCGGAGCAGAAGCCGTTCTACGCCATCGCGGAGGCGCATCGGAAACAGGCTCGCTACGCCGAAGCCATCGCCGAGGTGGAAAAGCAGTTGGAACGATTTCCTGGCGATGCAGAGGGGTTGCTGATGCTGGCCGAGATCCAGGCCCGCCATCTCTCCGACTGGGAAGCCGCCGAGGCGAGCATCGGTCGCATCGTGAGCCAGGAGCAACTTTCTGTGACCACCCGCGCCCGCGCGCTGATCGCGTTGGCAGACTGGCATCTCGACCTGAAGCAGGACGGTCCCACTGCGCGCGAAGTGCTGGCGCGTGTGCAGGAACTATTTCCCGGCACCGCCGAAGCCGCGGAGGTGGAACAACGCCTGGCGCACCTGGGAGATGATCGATGGCGTCGCGAGCGCAAGGAGCCCTCCAAAATCCAGGTGACTCCCATGGACCCGAGCTTCGGACTGCGCTCGCGGCCCGGGAGGGGGTCGGAACCGACGCCGGCGGAGCCCGAACCCGATCCGCAGATCGAGGCCGACCGACTGTTCGCGCAGCTCTCCGAGCATCCGCGGGACACGGAGGCCCGGGAACTGCTGGCCGCGCTCTACGCGGAACGCATGGACCACCCGGACTGGGCGATCGCGCAATGGGAACTGCTGGTGGCGGACGCGGAACAGCCCCCCAAGCAGCGTGCACGCTGGCTGCACCGACTGGCGGATCTCCACGTGCGACAGACGCACGACGAGGATCAGGCTCGTGTCGCGTTGCTGCGCGTGAGCCAGTTGTTTCCGGGGACCGCGCTCGCGGCCAAGGCGGACAGCCGGCTCCAGCATCTCCGCTTGGAGATGCGTGGCCAGGCGCAAACGCTGACGGTGGGGCAGCGCCCTACTTCAGATTGAGCGCGATTTGCTTGTCGATCTCGGCGGCGAGATCGAGATCGCTCAGGCCGCCGCGGGTGCGGACCTGGACCGTGACGGCGGTGAGGTTCGGTTCCACCTCGATCAGCTTCACGTACACCGTCCGGGTATCGACCTTGCCCACCAGCACGCGGCCGATGACGTCATCCGAAACCAGGGTGCCATTGAACTGCAGGACCTTGCGGGTGGCAGTCTGGACCTGATCCAGCGTGCGCTCGTACTGGCCGCCGATCTTGTCCTTCTTGAACGGCACGCCCGCGCGCGACCGGTTGTCGAGGGTCTTGTAACAACCCGGGGTCGCGACCACGAGGGCGGTGAGCAGGGCGCAGGCTGCCGCAAAGTTCTTCATGGGCGTGATGCAAACAAAAACCTCCCTGTGGCATCAAGGGGCAAACCGTTGCCGGACAGAGAGCGCTCTTGACCCGGGGGTGGGATCGGTGGCGCAATCACGGCCGCTTTCGCACGCAGACGTGCCGGAGGCGTCTCTGGAGAGGTGGCCGAGTGGCTGAAGGCGGCGGTTTGCTAAACCGCTATACGGTCAAAAGCCGTATCGGGGGTTCGAATCCCCCCCTCTCCGCCAGTTTTTTCTTCCGCGGAGCGGGGTGCGTCGCCAGGTCGATTTCGGACTCCTCAGCTGGCTTCCAGGCGCTCCATCAAGAATGCACGAGGAGGACGCCGCCACCGTCGAGTCCCGGTTTGATCTGGAAATAAACCGCCTCCAATACCTTCGGCGAGCTCCCGGATCGGTGGCGGGCCGCGATATCGCCGAGAGGGCGACGATCGTCAGCAGGTCGCGTCTCTTCGCCATTTTCCTGGTTCAAAGATTGTTCTGAGCACCTCCGTGCCTACCGCTGATTCCCCCAATTCCGGAGGAATGAGGTGAGCATTTCCGTCTGCGGCCGGGCTTTTCATGCGACACGCCGAAGCCCTCGCACGATCGCCCCACTCTCCCGGACCAGGTGGAGCATTACCGGCTGTGGGATCGCGGGCTGGGTTGGACGGACGTCCTGCTGCTGGCCTCCTGCCGACTGGGGAGTGCTGCTCTCTGGACGCGGGATCGCGCCCTCACGGCCGGGGCGAGCGAAGTGCGGGTGGCGTATTCTGAACCGCGTCCCGGGGCGAGCGGTGGTCTTTCGCAGGTGTTGGGCGTCGATCGCGCTGGGAGGCACGCAGCGTCCACCCTTTTGGCCGGTGTTGGACTGGCCGCCATGGTGCCACCAATCGATCATTCCGCCTTGAGCACGATGGCTGGATCGAGGCGGGACGCGCGCCAGGCGGGAATCGCGCCCGCCACGAGACTCACCGATCCCAACGTCAGGAACACCATCGACCACGTCAGCGGATCCGACAGTGATGTTTGGTAGAACTGGGCCTGCCACAGGCGTCCGGCCAGCAGTGCGCCCAAGGTGCCCAGGGCCATTCCCAGCAGCGTGGTGAGCGCCCCAGAGCCCAGGACCAGGCCCAGAATCCGCGCGCGGCCCGCGCCCACCACCATGCGGACGCCGAGTTCGCGGGTGCGTGCAGTGACCTGTCCGTTGAGCATGCCGTAGAGTCCCACGGCGGCGAGCGCGACGGCGCAGGCGGCGAACGCCGCGAGGATGCGCAACGTGAAACGACGGTCGGCGGTGGCACCCTGCAGGATCTGCGTCATGGGCTGGAGCAGGTGAAGGGGTTGATCCCGATCCACCGCCCAGACGGCGCTGCGTAAGGACTCCGGCAATCCCTCAAGTCCCGACTGGCCGCGGATCACCAGGCTCAGGGCGGGGTTGGAGCGGAGGAAGGGGGGTTGCTGGCGCAGGGGGACGAACACTTGCTCCTGAGGTTGCACCTCGAGCTGCGCGTTCGAGGTATCGTTCACCACCCCCACGATCTCGATCCATCGGGGTGGTTCGGAGAACCCGATCTCCAGACGTTTCCCCAACGGATCGCGGGAGCCGAAGTGGGTCCGCGCGAAGGCCTCGTTAATCACGCAGACCGGGACGGTTTCCTCGCGGTCCGCGGAGGTGAAATCGCGACCGCGCAGGAGGCGCATGCCGAGCGTGCGGAAATAGCCGGGGGTGACGCCGGTGTATCCGGTGGCCGCGGCGTCGCTGGGGCGCACGATGGGATTCTCCTCCAGACGCAGGATGATCTGCGGCCAGCCCTGCAAAGGCAGGTAGGTGGACGCGGCGGCGGATTCGACGCCCCGGGCTTGGCCGAGACGGGAGAGCACCTCCTCGGCGAACTGGTCGCGACGCTGCTCGGCGGCGTATTTGACAGGAGGCAACTCGAGTCGTGCGGTGAGCAGGTTTTCCCGCTGGAAACCGAGGTCGCGGTCGAGAACCCGATCGAGGCTGCGCAAGAGCAGGCCGGTGACGACCAAGACCACGACCGTGGCCGCCACCTGCACGATGACCAGGGCGCGACGGCTGGCGGTCAGGCGTGAGGTGGCGCGAGCGGACACCGCGCGCAAGGCGTTCACGGGATCGGTTCGGGCCTGCTGCAGCGCCGGGGCGAGTCCGGCGATCAAGGTGGTGAGGACGCAGGCGCCCAGGGCGAAGGCCAGCGCGGTCGGATCGAGTTGGACCTGGTCGAGGCGCGCCAGGCTGGCCGGCGCAAGGGCGCGCAGTCCGGCGAGGAGCGTGTGCGCCAGGGCTAGCCCGATCAGTCCTCCCGCCAGGGAGAGGGTTCCGGTTTCGGTGAGGGACAGGAGGACGAGTCGGCGCGGGCTGGCTCCCAGCGCGGCGCGCACGCCGAATTCCCCGCGTCGCGTCGCCGCCTGGGCCAGGAGGAGGCTGGCCACATTGAGGCAGGCCAGCAGGAGCACCACCGCCACGGCCGCGAGGAGCAGCACCATGGCCGGGCGCAGCGGCTTGACGACATCCTCCGCGGCCGGGTGCAGCAATGGGGCCCAGCCTTCCAGGACCTCCGGGTAGCTGGCTCGCAGGTTCCCGTAAAGCGTCGCCACTTCCGCGCGTGCTGAGTCGACGGTCGCTCCGGCGGCGAGTCGGCCCAGGACATATTGGCTTTTGAAATCGCGATCCTGAAGTTCCTGGGGCGAGAAGACTTTGGGAACCCAGAAGGCGGCCTTGGCCGGCGTCTGAAAACCGGGAGGCATCACGCCGACGATTTCGCGCGTGCGTCCGTTGATCTGGAGTGGGCGGCCCACTATGTCCGAACGACCCTGGAAACGCTGGCGCCAGACGGCATCGCTGATCAGGACCACGCCGTCCTGGCCGGGCTGGAAGCGCTCGGCGGCGAAGGAAGCGCCAAGGGCCGGGGCGACGCCGATCACCGCGAAGAAATCCTGTGAGACCAGCGCGCCGGCGTGGCGCTCAGGTGTGGCGCCCTCGGCGGCCAGATTCACCGCGGCGGGGTACCAGGTGGCCAGCGCCTCGA
>JADLFD010000682.1 GCA_020845805.1 Verrucomicrobiales bacterium
TCATCCAATCGATCTATGCGGCGGGACTGAATCTCGAGGATTGCGCCCGCGTGGTGGGACCGCGGGCCGATGGCGTGGAGGAACGCCTGCGCACGGTGACCGGGGAGCTGAACCGCGTCATTCGCGAGGTGCGCCAGTTCATCTCCGGACTCGAGCAGCACCCCGTCTCGGGATCGGAGTTCAAGGTGGCGGTGGAATCGCTGGCCGCCACCTACGGCGGCAGTCAGTCGCCACGCATCGTCCTGTCGATTGATGAGTCGGCGGCGCGCCGGTTGTCGCCGCTCCAGGCCACCGAGCTGCTGGACTTGGTACGGGAGGGTTTGAGCAACAGCGTGCGCCATGCCCAGGCGCGGGAGATTTCCGTCCGCTTCGCGATCGAGGGGGGCGCCATACGCCTCGAATTGGCGGATGACGGGCTCGGGTTCGACCCGGAGCTGCACGCCCTGCGCGGTCGCGGGTTGCGAAACATGGCCACCCGGGCGGATCGCATCGGTGCTGATTTCCAATTGATCTCGGCGGCGCAAGCCGGCTGCCGCATCCTGGTGACGTTCACGACTCCCCCCTCCCATGAGTGAATCCCGTCCGGTCCGTGTCGCCATCGTCGACGACCATGAGATGGTCCGTATTGGTCTCCGCACCATGCTGGAGCGGTTTCCCACCCTCCAGGTCGTGGGCGAGGCAGGGACGGTCGCCGGCGCGGTAGACCTGGCGCGTACGGCGGAACCGGACGTCGTCCTGCTCGACGTGCGATTGGGGGAGGAGAGCGGCTTTGCCGCCTGCCGCGAGATCCAGACCTTCGAGCGCGATGTGCGCGTGATCGTGCTCACCTCCTACTCGGACGAGAGCGCCGTGTTCGACGCCATGGCAGCGGGCGCCGACGCCTATCTGTTGAAGGAGATTGATGGGTGCGCGTTGGTGAAGGCCATCGAGGAAGTCGCACGCGGGGAGGCGGTGCTCGACCCAGGGATCGTGCGTGTGCTGAGCCGTGTGAATCGCGGCGAAGGGGCGGCGGGGCGCGGGCATCTGGATCCTTTGTCACCGCAAGAGCGCCGGGTGCTCGCGCTGGTGGCGGAGGGCAAAACCAACAAGGAGATCGCGGTGCTCATGGGGCTCAGCGACAAGACGGTGAAAAACTACTTCAGCCGCACCTTGGAGAAGCTCGGGCTGAGCCGGCGGTCGCAGGCGGCGGCGTACTACATTCGCCATCAGTACTCCTGAGCGTGCCTCGGCGAAGCGTGTGGGATTTCGTGTCGACTGTGCCCGCTTCGCGTCCCGCCGGCCGCGCCCGTTGCGTCCCCACTGCGTCCGCTCCCCGGCGTGCACCGCCGGACCAGCCGGTCGTGGGTCCGCAGTGCATCCGGAAGGGGGGGCGGCAACGGAAGATGGGCCGGAGCGAGGCGGTGGAACATCGCCGAGCCTTCGCGCGGAGCCCGGAATGGGGCTCCAAGAAATCATCATGAATTCGAATCAGGCAGTGATCCCGGGGGTGGTCCCCAGCCGAGGGGCAGCGCCGACACGATCCCGCTTCTGTTTGCTCCCATTGGCGAGAGGGCGACTGATGCTCGGCATCCTGGCCATGCTGGGATTGGTGTGTGTCACGGTGGACGCGGCCACAGTGGGAGTGGAGCGGCGAGCCAATGGGACCGTGGGCATCTCGGCGACCGCCGGGGACGAGGAGGTGGTGGTGGTGGAGCGCAGCGCCGATTTCACCGGTTGGGAGGAGTGGGTCACGGGTCACGGGCCGTTGGATTCCATCACGGATCAGAACGAAGGAGTCCCGTGGGCCGGTCGGTTCTACCGGGTCCGCACCCGGCCCAAGACGAATGGAGACGACTGGAAGAACACCGTGCGCGCGCAGGCGGAGGAGCCGTTCCAATCCGAGATCCCGCCGTTCGGTTCGAGCGCGCCCCGATGGATCAAGTTCCTCCTACCCTTGGATGGAAGCCGGCGCGTGTTTTTCCAGGACAGCGGCCGGTACACCTTTCATTACGACTTCGCCGTGGCGCGCGTCGCGCAGTTCAAGGGGATCAGCCGCACCGAGTTTGATCGGGTGACCCTGCAGAGAAACGGGCAACAGGCGGTGCTGGGGGCGCTGTTGTTTTCGCCCGCAGGCCTGCCGAACGAGGTGGGGATCCAGATTGCGGGGCAGGAGGCGTTCGCCCGCGAAGAGGTGGCCGATTGGATTGCGTCGGTGCGTGCCATGATCCAGGCCCCGGACGGATTGGATCTGTATTACATGCCGACGTTGGAGCAGCAGGAAGTGGCGCTGAAGAACGCCGACTGGTTTCGCACGCGTGGCATCGAGGTGGGCTCGGCCGCGCGCTGGGTGGTGCAGGATGAGTGCTATGCCTCCGGATGGGCGCTGGGGCGGATGGTCTTCGTCACCGCTTCGGAAATTCGCGCCGCGGCGGGCTCCGGGAGATTGGGTCCGGACGACATTCTGCTCACCGACCTCGTTCCAGCGGAGGTTCCGCCCGTGGCCGGCATCGTGAGTCTGGCTCCCGCCACCCCCAACTCGCACGTCGCCCTGCTCGCGCGGGCGTATGGCATTCCGTTCGTGCATCTGACGGACGCCGGGGCCGAGGCGAGGTTGAGGGGGTGGGACGGACACGACGTGGCGATGCGCGCGTCCGCGCTTTTCGGAGGCTGCCAGGTGTCGGTGGACGCGCTCTCCGGAGAGGTGGATCCCGTGGTGCGCAGGGAGATCCTCGAGCTGAAGGCAGCGCCGGCGTTGGAGATTCCCGCGCGCGCCGTTCGGGGTGCGGTCAGCATGCGGGTGGAGGACAGCCAGCTCACGGACATCCGCTACATCGGCGGAAAGGCGGCGAACCTGGGCGTGTTGCGGCGCTCCATTCCGCAGGCGTCCCCGACGCCGGTGATCGCGTTCACCTTTGATCTTTGGGAGGGCTATTTGCAGCAGGTCGTCGAGGGTGGTCCGACCCTGGCAAACTGGATCGCGGAACGACTGGGAGCGTTTACTTGGCCTCCTTCGATGGCGGCGTTGCAGGATGCCTTGGCAACGGTGCGGACCCGGATTCGTTCGGGCACCGACTTCAGCGCGGCTCAGAAGCAGGCGATCCTCGCCGCGCTGCAGGAGGCGGGGTTTGAGCCGGGGCGCAGGATCCGGTTCCGCAGTTCGACCAACGTGGAGGACAGCGAGCAGTTCAGCGGGGCAGGCTTGTACGACAGCTACAGCGGGTGCCTGGCGGACGATCTGGATGATGACGACGAGGGGCCGAGCCGTTGCGAACCGAGCGAGGCGAACGAACGTGGGGTGTTCCGTGCGCTGCGCCGCGTGTACGCGAGTTTCTACAACGACAACGCCTTCCTCGAGCGGCTGCGTCACCGGGTGGACGAGTCGAAGGTGGGGATGGCGGTGCTGGTGCATTACTCGACCCCGGATGAGGACGAGCTCGCCAATGGGGTGGCGACGATGGAAGTGCGCAAGGACGAGTTCTCGCGGGCGGTGTCCGCCAACCTGGTATCCCAAGTAGGCGCGGAGTCCGTCACCAATCCGGATCAAGCGGCGCGACCGGAGGAGATGCGTCTGACTCAGTTCACAGAGGGATCGCCCTTCGTGGAGAAGGTGCGTGAATCTGGGCGCGTGCCGCTCGGGGGCACCGTGCTGACGTGGCAGTCCGAGTATCTGGACCTGTTCCGGCTGCTGGATCGTGCGGCGGTGCGGTGGGCTGAGGAGGTGCCGGGGAGCGAGTGGTTCCTGGATTTCGAGTACAAGAAGGAGTCTCCCGGAGTCCTGCGCGTGAAGCAGATCCGGCCGATCCCGCGTCCGAAACCGGTGAAGACCGGGCCGCCGTGGATGGTGAACGTGGAGCGCGACTGGGTGGTGTATCAGGGGGAGCACTCGGACCTCCTCGCTGCCTACCGGTTGAAGTCGTGGTGGACCTTTCAAACGCGCATGACGCGGCTCAACGTCTCGAATTTGGCGTCGAGCGTGTTGACGCAGGTGGCGGGTACTTGGCGCGAAGGAGACGCCACCGGATCCTACACCGGTCGCGTGGCGGAGCTGCCGGGGCGCGCTTTTCGGGCGGGCAGTGAGTTCAACGAGGATTCGTGGCGGACGGCGACCGGGAAGCGAACGTTGCGCGTGGAACGGGAGCCGTATGTGCCGGAGGGGGGCGCACCGTTGACGGATCTGGGCGACCTGCGCCTGGAATTCGCCGTGGAACACGTGGTTCCGCAGCCAGTGCCAGAGATCCCGCCCTTCTTCGAGCCGGGGCCGGTCCGCACGGTCCTGGTGACCCAGGAGAGCGTGATGTTGACGCCGCGCAGCACTGTGAGCGCGGGCAGCAAGCGGCAGCGTCGATCCTGGAAGCAGGGGGGGCGGACCATGGAGATCGAGTACTACTGGCCCCCGGAACCGAAGGGCATTGTGGCGGGGTACACGGCGCCGCTGCAGCGATGGGAGGGGACCACGCTGACCGGGTTCACCTCACGCCCGATCGTCCTGCGCGGGGAGCTGTCGCAGACGTATCGACCGGGGCACCACAATTTCTGGGAGGACTTCCTGTTTGACCCGTGGTTGGAGCCGGGGGTGGCGGCGGATCTGCTGGAGGAACTGCGCGGGGCGAACATCCGCGCCATCCTGGCTGGAGGGGATCGCGAGGCATTGAGTTCGCTGATCGTCCTGGGTTGGGACGGCCAGTTCCGGGAACTGAAATGAGCGGATGTGGCGGGCGGGGGGCGGCTGGTTTGGCTGGGCGGAGGGGCAGGTCGGAGCGCACCCGTCAGATCCGAACCGATCCCATCGGATCAGATGACCCCCAGCCGTTCCTGGATGTCTCGGAGCGGGCGGGTCATGGGGATTTTCTGTCCGTCCTCGAGTACGATGACGTGCTGGCCGCCGGGCATGGGTTGCAGCTCCTTGATCCGCGGCAGGCGGACGAAGGCGGAGCGATTGGCGCGGAAGAAGAGGTCGGGGGGCAGGTCGGATTCCAGCTGGCTCATGGTTTCGCGCACGATGTGGTTGGCGCGGCCGACGTGAAGGATCGCGTAGTTCCCGGCGGCTTCGATCCAGTCGATTTCCTCGAGACGCACGAAAAGGACTCGGTCGTTGGTGCGCACCATGAGGCGGCGTTGCCCTGGGGGAACGGGGGCACGATGGTCGAGCCATTCGGTGAGCCGATGACGGCTGGATTCGGTGGCGGGAGATCCGGCGTCCCGTCGTGCGCGTTCGAGCGCCTGTTGGAAGCGTGCGAGTTTGAAGGGTTTTAGGAGATAGTCGGCGGCGTTGACGTCGAAGGCCTCGATGGCGAATTCGTCATGGGCCGTGGTGAAGATGATGCAGGGAGCGAGGCCGGCGGGGAGGGCACGGAGCACCTCGAAGCCGGTCATGCCGGGCATCTGCACGTCGAGGAACACCACGTCCGGCTTTTGCTCGACGATGGCATTCAATCCCTCGGTGCCGCTGGCGCATTCGCCCAGGATCTCCACGTCCTGGCTCTGTGCGAGGAAGGTGCGGACTCGTTCCCGGGCCAGGGGTTCGTCGTCGACGATCAGGATGCGGAGGGGCATGGGAGGGCTCAAGCCGGGGTGGCGTGAGGCTCATTCTTCGTCCACGGAATGCGGAGTTCAACGCAAAGTCCGCCCTCGGTGCGTTCGGTGAGGGTGAGGGAGGCGGCGTCGCCGTGGAGTTCGCGCAACCGCTGGCGAGTATTGGCGAGACCGATGCCGGTTCGGCCATCGCTCTTGGGCAGGAGCCCGGCGCCGGTATCCGTGATGGTGACCACCAGATGGTCGCGGTCACGGGAGGCGTGGAGGGAGATGACGCCGGGTTGTTCGAGAGGTTCGATGCCGTGCCGGACCGCGTTTTCGAGCAACGGTTGGAGGACCAGCGTCGGGACGAGGCAAGCGAGGCAATCGGAGCCGACGTATTCGCGGATGACGAGGCGATCCCCGAAGCGGGCTTTCTCGATGTCGAGGTAGCGCCGTGCAAATTCGAGTTCCCGATCCAGCGTGGTTTGCGGCTGGTTGTTGGAGCTCAGGGTGAGCCGCAGGAAATCGCTCAGGCTCGAGATCATTTCGTCGGCGGCCTGGGGGGCGCGGTGGAGCAGGGTGGCCACGGCGTTGAGCGTGTTGAAGAGGAAGTGGGGATTGAGCTGCATGCGCAGCGCCTGGAGGCGCGCCTCGGCGAGTTGGCGGCTGAGTTCGCGGGCATGGGCATCGCGTTCGTGCAGTCGGCGTTGTTGGCCGCTCCAGTGCGCCACGCCGACGATGGCCATGTACATCAGCAGATGCATGTGCCAGCGGGTGGTGAGGTTGAAGGTGGCGCGCTCGGTCAGGGTGGGATTCTTGGACTCCGCCTCGCGCCCGCGCCCGCGTCCACCGCGTTCGCCGCGCTCGCCGCGTTCATGTCCGGGCTCAGTGCGTTCGGGGCGGTCCGCGCGCTCGGCCGAGGATGGGGGTGGTCCTTCCCTGGTGCCGTCGGCGGGGGGGGGCGGAGGCGGCCGGTTGGGGCGCATGAAGTAGCGTCCGATCTGGAGCGAGTCGGAGATCAGGTACTCGTTGGTGAGCGCGTGAAGTGCGGCATAGGCACCGGTGGCCAGCAGTGCGGCAGCCAGCAGGATGCCCAGATCGCGGAGCCAGCGATCGGAGCCGAGGGGGAAGCGATTGGCGAGCCACACGATGGGCAGCACCAGGGGCAGCCAGAGGAGGCTGTCCGTCAGCCCGGCGGTGAGCGCGACACGCCAGGGCATCTCGCGGCCGAACGCATTGCTGGATAGGACGATCTGGCTGGCGAGGACGAGTCCGAAAGCGGTGAAGCACGCCAGCGCCACCAGCAACACCCAGCCCGTGTGGGGCCTGAGGCGTCTGGCGTCGATCGGACTGGGTTCCCCCGTGGCCGGCATGCAGTCAAGCTGCCCCACGCGTCAGCGCGAGGCGAGGGACTGGTGACGGATGCCGTCTGCGAAGGGACGAGCCCCCGGGGATGCGGGATGACGAGGCTCGTCGTAGCGCAGGCTCAGCACACGCCGGCGCCACGAACGGGACCTAAAAATCCTGGAAGCTTCCCGGAGCGGGTTCTTCGTGGGAACGCACGTGTCCCGCAGCGTCGCTGGGAACGGCGGTCGGCACGGGCGTGGTGGTTCGCGGGTGGGACGGGGACAGGGGTGGGGAACTGGCGGGGCGGGGGGATTCCGATCCGCTGGCGGGGCGGGCCTTCGAAGCGGCTGCCTGGGTGGACGGACGGGAAGGGGCCGTGTGGGTGATCATGGCGAGCAGATCTCCGGCGGCGGCGCGGAGGGTGTCAGCCTGGGCGTTGAGTTCCTCGGCAGCACTCGCGCTTTCCTCCGCGTTGGCGGCGTTGCTCTGGGTGACCTTATCCATCTGCGTCACCGCGGTATTGATCTGTTGGATGCCCTGGTTTTGTTCCTGGGAGGCGGAGGCGATGCCGGCGATGAGTTCGTCCACCTGACGCGCTTTGCCCACGATTTCCGACAGGCTCCCGGCGACCTTGTTGCTGAGCTCGACGCCGCGGGCGCTCTTGTCGATGGCATCCTGAATGCGGGAGGCGGTCTCCTTGGCCGCCTGGGCGCTGCGCTGGGCCAGGGAGCGGACTTCATCGGCGACGACGGCGAAGCCCATGCCGGCCTCGCCGGCGCGCGCGGCTTCCACCGCGGCGTTGAGGGCGAGGATGTTGGTCTGGAAGGCGATCTCGTCGATGGTCCGGATGATCTTCGCGATGTTGTCGCTGGAGTTCTTGATGTCGCCCATGGCGGAGGTCATCTCCTGCATGTCCTGGGCTCCGGCATCGGCGGCGACACGGGTCTGGTTGGCGAGTTCCTTCGCGGAGGTGGCGCTGGCGGCATTGCGTTGGGTCATGCTCGACATCTCTTCCAGCGAAGCGCTGGTCTCTTCGAGCGATGCGGCTTGCTCACTGGCTCCCTCGGCCAGGGATTGGCTGGCGGCGGAGACTTGGGTGGACGAAGCGGCGGTTTGGTCGGCGCCTTCGACGAGGCGCTGGGCCACCTCCCGGATGGGACGCACGATGGAGCGCGTGAGCAGGACGCCCAGCGCGATGGCGGCGGCGAAGCCGAGGACCATGGCGATGACGGCGGATCGCTTGGACCGGGTGGCGTCCGCCACCGCGGTTTCAGTGGCCCCCTTTCCAAGATCCACGTTGAGCTTCACCAACTGATCGAGCAGCGGGCTGACCTCGTTGTCGGCGGCGCGA
>JADLFD010000683.1 GCA_020845805.1 Verrucomicrobiales bacterium
GGGGATCCGCAGCAACCGCGGGAGCCGGTCGCTCCCGGAGGATTGGTGGTGCTGGAGAGTGCGCTGCCGCAAGGCATCCCTTCCGCCCACACCGCGTTGCGATCCACCGGGCGACGACTCGCCTTGGCCCGTCTCCTGACGGATCCGCGGCATCCCTTGGTGGCGCGTGTGCTGGTGAACCGCTTCTGGCACCACACCTTCGGGGTCGGGTTGGTCACGAGTCTGTCGGACTTCGGCGCGCTCGGGGAACGGCCGTCGCACCCGGACCTGCTGGACTGGCTGGCTTCGGAGTTCGTCGCGCAAGGCTGGCGGCTCAAACCGTTTCTGCGTCAACTGGTGGTCTCCGCCGCGTATCGGCAGGGAACCACCAATCCACGGGCCGCCGAGGCGGATCCCGACAACCGCCTGCTGGGACGCCGTGTGTTGCGGCGTCTCGATGCCGAGGCCCTGCGCGATGGCATGCTTGCGGTCTCCGGACGGCTGAATGCCGGCATGTTTGGCAAGGCCGTACCCACCGCCGTCTCGCCTCGGGGCCAGGTGGTGGTCGGAGCACAGAACCGTGACGGAAACGGCGATCCCACCACGGTCGCCAGTCTGGGTGCCGAGGAATTGCGGCGCAGCGTGTATGTCACCGCGAAACGTTCGGCGCCGGTGGGCGTGATGGAAACCTTCGACGTGGCGGTGCCGAATCCCAACTGCGAGGTGCGCCCCAGTTCCACGGTGGCCCTTCAATCCCTGCTGCTGATGAACGACGAGTTCGTCCTGGCGCGCGCCACGGACCTGGCGGAACGCGTGGTGCGCGAGGCGCCCTCGGGTCCCGAAGCGCAGATTGCTCGCGCGTGGTGGATCCTGTTCGGCACGGAGCCGTCGATGGACGAAACCCGCCGCTGCATCGCCTATCTCCGGCAGCAGACGCGCACGTTGTCGGAGCGTGATCGCGGACTGACAAGCCGCGTGGAGCGACTGGCGTTGGAGAGTCTTTGCCACGCGCTGCTCAGCGCCAATCGGTTCCTCTATGTCGAGTAACCCGCATCACCCTGCGCGTTTCGGACTGTGTTCGCGCCGGCATTTCCTGCATGCCAACGCGTTCGGGTTGGGTTCCACAGCGCTCGCCTGGTTGCTGAACCAGGATCGGTTGCTCGCGGAGCCGGCCCGACCCGAGTTGGAACGGCGCTCCTTCGACCTGCTCCCGAAGCCGCCGCACTTCGTCCCGCGGGCGCGGTCCATGATCTCGATCTTCATGATCGGTGGTCCCAGCCACATCGATCTGTTTGATCCCAAACCGCGGTTGCAGGAGTACGCGGGCAAACCCTTCCCCGGTGATCTGAAGTTCGACAACGTGGGACAGGCGAGTTCGAAGGTGATGCCCGGGCTGTGGGAGTTTCGGCAGCACGGACAATGCGGCACCCCATTGTCCTCGCTGCTCCCGCAGCTGGCGTCGGTGGTGGACGACGTGTGCGTCGTGCGCTCAATGCACACCGGCGTGAATAACCACGGACAATCCGTCTACGCACTTTCCACGGGCCGCATCCTGCCCGGCGCGCCGGTGCTCGGCAGCTGGTTGTCCTACGGACTCGGCAGCGAGACGAATGAACTGCCCGCCTTCGTGGCGTTGACCCATCCGTCCGGACCACCCCTTCTCGCGGGTCACAACTGGAGTAACGGGTTTCTTCCCGCCATGTTCCAGGGAACGGTCATCCGTCCGCGCGAGCCGCGCATTCTCAACCTCGATCCCCCGGCGCATCTCGCGGGCGAGGCCCAGGCACGTCAGCTCGATCTGGTCCGTCAGCTCAACCAGGAACACTTCCACGCGCACGACGCCGAGCTCGATCTCGAGGCCCGCATCGCGAGCTACGAACTCGCCGCGCGCATGCAGACCGCCGCCAAGGAAGCGCTGGATTTGTCGTCCGAAACCCCGGCCACCCGCGCGTTGTATGGGTTGGACCATGATCTCACGCGCGACTACGCGACCCGTTGCCTGATCGCACGTCGCCTCATCGAACGCGGGGTGCGCTTCGTGCAGATCATCAACAATGGCCAGAGTTGGGATCATCACAGCGGTCTGCCCAAGGCTCTGCCGGATCTTTGTGCGCGCACCGACCAACCGACGGCCGCGTTGGTCAAGGATCTCAAGGCGCGAGGTCTCCTCGATTCCACCTTGGTGCATTGGGGCGGCGAGATGGGTCGCCTGCCCGTGATCCAGAATGATCTCGGCGCCGACAAAGTGGGACGCGATCACAATACTTACGGCTTCACCCATTGGCTGGCGGGCGGCGGGATCCGGGGCGGGATGACCTACGGCGAAACCGACGAATGGGGACATCACGCGGTGAAGGACGTGGTCACGCACCACGATTTCCACGCCACAGTCCTGCGATTGTTCGGCCTCGACCACACGAAGTTGGTTTACCGCCGCGGAGGGCGCGAGTTGCGACTCACGGATGGCAAGCCCGCGCGCGTGGTGAACGAAATTCTCGCGTAAGCACGGAGCCTGCGGTGGAACGAGCGCCGTCTGCACGACGGCGGCTACGGAAAGGGGAAGTAGCCGCGGACGTGAGGTCCGCGCCCACTTGCGCTGGCGAATGGTGATGCGGGAGTGGTTGAGCGCCGTCTATACGACGGCGGCTACGAGAAGGGGGAAGTAGCCGCGGACGTGAGGTCCGCGCCGACTCGCGTTGGCGAATGGCGATGCGGGAGTGGTTGAGCGCCGTCTGCACGACGGCGGCTACGGAA
>JADLFD010000684.1 GCA_020845805.1 Verrucomicrobiales bacterium
CCCGGTAGTAACGGAGCGCGTTGGAGCTCTCCACTGGCGCCTGATCCGAGTTGGAACGCGCGAAGCGCGGGCCGCCCAGCGTCTTCCACGTCTTGAGGTCGACCGATTCCTCGAGTTGATAGATGAAGCCCGGAACCGTGTTCCACATGAGCACCGGGCCCTGCGCCGTCTGTTTCACCTGCGAGCGCAGGAGGGACTTAGCGTTGGCAGGGTCTGTTCCTGCCAGGAACTCATCGCGGTTCTTCATGCCGTCGCCGTCACTGTCGTCACTGGGTGCCGGCCACGCTCCGGAATCTGCTCCCCAGAACTTGCCCTGCCAGTCGTCCGGCAGCCCGTCGAAGTTGTCGTCCGCACCAAAGGTCGTGGCAGTTACCGCCTGCGAGAGCGGCGAGGTCGCTCCGCCCGGGAGGCGATACGCGAGACGGAAGGAGTGAGTGGAGGCTGGTTGGAAGCTCGCGGCCGAATTCCAGAAGAAATCCGACGTCACGCTCGGCGCGGTCGATCCATCGACATACACGAGATACTCGAGGTTCTCGAAGCCACCTACCGGCGGCCAGGCCAGTGCGACACGGTTGGCGTTGAGGGCGGAGGCCACCGGCTGCGGAGCGGGCGGTAGGCTCACCAGGTAACGTTGTCCGAAGAGCTCGAAGTCCGTGGGCGACCCGGTGTAACTGCTCCAGAAGGCCCAGTATCCGTCCGTACCACGCGCGACGATGCGAGAGTCGACTTGGCGACTGGCAGTCGTGGTGTTGACGCGAAACTCATCCGCGACCTTCGTACCGTTGGGAGAGAGGTATTGCCCGTAGACCCCCTCGCGGCTGCCGTCCTGTCCGACACTGGTCCAGACGACTACCACATGGCCTCCAGTGCTCGCCACGCTGGGGAGGAATTGCTCGCCGTACCAGTGGCTGTTGACGGTCAGCGGGGCGCCGCCGGCCTGCCCGTTGGCATCGAAAAACCGCGCCAGGATTTCCGAACCGGTCTCGCGGGACTCCTTGCTGCGCTGGCCCCAGGCGATCACGAATCCGTCGCCACTGGCCGCGATCGTGGGAGCGGAAGCGAGCACGCCAGCTTCAGAGGCCAGGAACTCGTTGCCTTCCGGCTCGCCTGCCGCCGAGAGGAATCGGACGTAGACGTCCACGCTCTCCACGCTGTCGGTCACCGCTCCATCCACATTGCCGATGGTTCCGCGTTCGGAAATGAACGCCACGGCGATTTTCCCTGACGCCAATCGCGTCACCACGGGGCTTCGCTGGTTGAAGCGCACGTACTGATTGACCTGGAATTCGGCGCCGATCTTCTCCCCCGACGCGTTGAGTCGCTGGGCGAACACGCCTTGGAGATTGCGGTAACCCCCGCCGCCTTCCTGACTGCCGGCGTCGTCCTGGCCGTAGCTGGCCCAAATCACCAGGGCTCCGCCACCCGTCAGCGGCGCCACCACGGGATCCACCTTGGGACTGCCCGTGTGGGTGCTGATCACCAGATCCGCTTCGCTGGCGAAGACGCCATCCGCCTGGATGAGTCGGCCGCGAATGGAGTTTCCGCTCTGCCAGACCACCAGGGTCCGGCCATCCTCAAGAACGACCGCCTCGGGACGCTCCTGGTCCCCCTCCGCGCCGACGTTGACGCGAAAGGGTTCCAAGTCCGCCGTCAAGCCACCGCCGACGCGGACGGCGGAAATGCCAAAGCCATCCCCGTCCGTGGCGTTGTCCTGCCAGACGAGGAAACCGCCGGCGGCGGAGAGCGCAGCGCTCGGGTGAACTTGATCCCCGCGCAGAGCGCGGGTGACGCGGTATTCCCCGCCCTGGGCGTCCAGTCCATCCGATGAACTGGTCGCGCCGTGGAGCTGAGACACCATTCCGGTAGCGGCTGCGCAGACCAAAAGACAGCGAACTTTCATGCCGTTGGTAGGGTCAAGCTGAGTGAGACTCGCACATGAGTGTTAGGTGCACAACGCACCGGCTCACGGCACCTTCTTGGCTTGGTCAGGCAGGACGCTCGGGTCGAACGGCAGATTCTCTGGCGTATGAACCGGATTCCCCGCGGGATCAATGATGGTCGGCGTGATGAAGATCATCAGGTTGCGCTTGGTGGCCGAGGTGGACTCCGTGCGGAACAGACGACCGATCCAGGGGATGTCACCCAGGAAGGGAACCTTGTCACGCTGCTTGCGGATGTCTTCCGAGATCAAACCACCGAGCACGACCGTCTGTCCGTCCCACACGATGGCCGAGGTGACCACCTGGCGCACCCGCAGGCGCGGCAGAGGCAGCTGCGCCGTGAGGGGCAGGCCGATGGCGTTGCCGGCGGCACCCTGGATCTGCGGAATGAAGAGACCGGGATCGTCGTAGCCGAGGAACTCGCTGAAGGTCGGGATCAGGGTCAGCTCGATGGTGTAGCCGTCGGCGGACACGTAGGGGATCACGTCCAGCACCGGACCGAACGGCGTGATCTGGGTGATGTAATTCAGCTGGTTGCCGATCGCGCCGCCCGCACCGGTGTTGTTCCCGGTGGTGGTGTTGCCCTGGCCGCCGGCGGCCGTTTGGTTCAGATCGACACCGGTCACGATCGTGCGCAGGTCGTTGATCTGCACCTGGGCTTGGCGACCGCTGAGCGTCGTGACGCGCGGAGCCGCCATGAGTTCAAGCGCACCGCGCTGTTCCAGCGCTCGGATGGCGACACGGAACTGAGGATCCGTGAGGAGCCCCGTAATGGTGCCCAGGGTCGGGATGCTGCCACCCTCACCCCCGACGGTCTGCCGCAGGCCGCCCGTCAGCACGCTGTCGGAGGCGGAAGCCGCGACCGCTCCGGGGCCGGGAAGTCCGGACGTGTCCGCGGGCCCAGGCCAGTTGCCACTGGGGTTCGCCGGGGTGGAGGCACCCTGGTACGACGGCGCCGTTCCGGGCTGCACACCGATCTTGCCACCGTCGCCGATGAGCCAGTTGCCAATCATCCAGTCAAAGCCGAGCGCCTTGAGATCATCCTGCCCGACTTCCGCGAACTTGGCTTCGATCTGAACCATCGGGGGAGCGGAGTTCAGGACTTCCACCGCCTGCTCGACGATTTCGATTTCCTCGATCGTGGCGCGAACCATCAGGATGCCTGAGCGATCATTGAAGAAGACCGCGTTGGGCGGGAGGAGATTGACACCCGCTGCGGCGAAGAAGGTGCGCACGACTTCCTGGACGTTCTGAGCCGGCGTGGGGATGGTCACACCGCGCAGACCGTTGCTGCCACCACCGCCGCCACCACCACCACCGCCAAAGCCGCCACCACCACCGCCACCCTGGCCGCCCTGGGCAGGAGTGCTCACCAACACACGCGGGATGACCGTTCCGATGGTGCCACCGTTCTGACCGCCGCCGGCGCCACCACCACCGCCACCACCGCCGCCGCCACCACCGCCAGAGCCGGAGGTGCCGGTTTGGAAGTCGCCGAACGTGATGCCCGCGACGCTTTCGAGACCGGACTCAAAGGTATTCGGATTGATGCGGAAGATGCGCGTCACCAACTGGGCGCGTTCCGGTGCCTTGTGGAGGAAGACCACCGCGTAGTCTTCGACGGAGATCTTGATCGGGCTGGAGGCCGACTTCGTGATCGCGTCGAGCACATCCACCATGCGCACGTTGTTGAGCGCGGGGTCGATGTTGACCGTGACGTCCTTCAGACTGATCTGCTCGGCCGGCGGCAGCGTGATCTGCGCTCCCGTGTTCGGGTCGATGGCCACCTGACCGGCGGACTGAACGTTATCCAGGTACGAATTGACGTAGAAGTTGATGCCCTGCTTTTCGGGATCGCGGGCTTTCGACTCCTCCTTGAGGAAGCGGACGACTTCGCTGAGCGGCAGTTCCTCGAACTTCACTTCATCGATCTTGATGCGCTCCAGCTTCGATTTGATCGCCTGCCGGCCCTTGCTGGTGTGGACCAGGTTGGTGGTCGCAAACGGATTGGAGGAGGGGAGCTTGTCCTTGATGAGGGGCTTGTTCCAGGCCTCCTCGATGTGCAGCAATCCGTCCTTCGAGAGGATCGACCGGCGCTTGGCTTCGATCTGCGATTTGCGGTCGAGCAGAATCTTGAGGTAGTAGTTGGCCGGTTCATTACCCGGGTCGGCCTCGACCGCTTCGCGCAGCTTGGCTTCCGCCTTGTCCAGTTCGCCCACGTCCATGAACACGCGCGCGTCCTGCACCAGCGTCCCGATCTGCACCTTCTTCTCCGCGATCTCCGGCAGCTGACCCAGGGAATCGGCGCTGGGCACTTTGCCGCGACGAGCGGCGACCACCTGATCGAGCTCCTGCTTCAGCTTGGCGGCTTCCTGATGCAGCGGGTCGACCTTGAGGACACGATCCACGTGCGCCACCGCTTCGGGGATGTGCCCGGTCTTCTTGGCGGTCAGGGCGAGCTGCATGCGCGTGCTCGACACACCGGCGGCGGCGCGCGCCTTCTCAGGATCCGCTTTGGAGCCGACGCGAACCGCGATCGCGTACGCTTCCTCGTACCGTTTCGCGGCGTCCCCGAGGCGCTGGCTGGCCACATCGCGATCGGCTTGCTGGAGTTTGGCACCGAGCAGTTTGTACGCCTCCTCTCGACGCGCTCCCTCGTCCGCCGCGGTAGGCGGAGCCGAAGACTGCGCGGACGCCGGCAACGCGGGCCCAAGCGTGAGAAGGATGGCGAGGAAGGAAGCGACAGCGATGCGGGTCATGGAGCTGGGTTCGTTACGCGACGGGAACATAAAAAGCTTACCTCTCGGAGGTCCCTTTGAGGGGGACGGTCCAGCGCTTGGAGGTGCTGGACTGGACAGTAACTTCGTCCTTAGTGATGGCAACGATATTGTAGGTTTGCGGGCCCAAACGGATGCCTCCGGGCTGCTTCTGGCGCACGTTGTTGAAGCGTGTGCCAAGTTTCTCATGAGCGAGATCGGCTTCGTAACCGGCGATGCGCCGGAACGGGGTTTCGCGTGAGATGACGGCGGTCTCCGTGGAGTCGGAGAAGCGCACCTCGACCGAAGTGGGGTTGTCCTCGGGACCGTTGATCTTGGTCACTACCAGCGGGTCACTTTTCGCGGAGGAACCCCGCGCCAGGAAGTAGGGGCGCGCCTTGGCGGAGCGGCCCGCCTTCGATTCGTCGGTGACCAGCAACTTATAGCGGGTGCTATCCCCGCTGGCCTGCACGCCGTCGTACTCAACGGTGAAATGAAGCGCGCGAATGGCGTTGGCCACGAGGCCCCCGGGACCATCCTCGTCACCCCGCACGACCTTGAACAGTTTGCCATCCCGACCGCGCTTCCACACCACCGGGTTGAAGACATTGTGCTCCCCGGACAAGCTCAGCTTGGGAGCGGACTTGGTGCGCTTGAGCATCTGCTCCGCGGCGGCCGTGTCCACCGGTTGAGTTTCCTTCTTGCCGCGCTTTTCGATGATGTCGAGCGCCTGCCGGATGGCATCGCGGTTGTTCGCCACCCGGATGGGCAGGAAGCCAGCCGCGATGAGGAGCGCGAGGAGAATCACCGCCAGGATGATCTTCTCGTAGTGCGCGGAAAAGACGCCGCTGAATTTTTTGAGGCCTTCCATGGGAACCCTTTGAAGTGGTGGCTGGGGGTTACTCGGCGGGCGCTTCGGGAGCGGGGGCGGCCGCGTCACCGGCACCTGCGTCACCGGCGGCGGGGTCGGCGGTGGCCCTGGGAGCGGCTCGACGCGTGGCGGATTCCGCGGCCGGTTTGGGTTTCACAAAATCGATCTGCATGATCACCCGCAGGGGCTTCTCATCCAGGACCACCGCGGGTCCAGCCGGCGCGGCCGGGGCTCCCGGGAGACCGGCAGGGGCGGTAGGCTGCGAGAGCGCCGGTGGAGGAGTCATGGCGGCGCCACCGGGCCCACCGCCGTAGCGGGAACGCATCGCCGCTTCGCCGCCTCCACCGAGTCCGTAGCGGGAAGCCAAGGCGGGATCCATGCCCCCAGGGCCTCCGCCGCCTTCACCAGGACGACGTCCGCCGCCGGCGCCGAGTCCGTACCGCTGGGCCAAGGCCGGATCCATACCACCCATACCTCCACCCGGAGTCGGCATCACGCCGGGCGACGAGGGCATCATGGTCATCATCTGAACCGCTCCGCCCCCGGAGCCCTTGAGGGTGGTGGGATCGATATTGATCGTCTTGATCACCACCAACTGATCGAGTGCGGCGAACCCTCGCAGCACCGCGGCGAGTTCGCTGCTGAACGCGCGGAACGTCATGTCGTAAGGGGTCCGGATCACCAGGTTGTTGGTGACTGACTTCTTGGTGAGATAGTCCGAGCCGCTGCCTTCGTCCTTCAGGATCGAGGGCC
>JADLFD010000685.1 GCA_020845805.1 Verrucomicrobiales bacterium
CTCGAAGCGATCCCCCGTCCCCGCCACGTAGACCTCCCCCGCGTGGTTGATCACGTAGATCTTGCCGTCCGCACCTGTGGGCGAAGCTTCGATCTTGGCGCGCCCAGGAAACTCTCCCTTCCACAGCACGCTGCCTGTCTTCGGCTCCACGCAGAGGAGCAGGCGGCGGTCGCTGTTCAGGACATAGAATTTGCCGCGGTAAAACAGGGGGGTCGACACGTCCGCGGACAGGTCGCGATCCTCGCTCTTCCAGAGGTATCCGGCGGCCTCAAGCGTGCCCTTGGACCCCGCCTTCACCGCGTAAATCGGGGAGCCCTTCGGCGCGCACGCCAGCACCGCCCCGCCTCCGCCCACCGGCGACGGCACCAGACGCCAGTGCGTGATGCGCTCCGGGTTCCAGGTCCCCCATCGCCAGAGCTCCTGGCCGGTGACCAGATCGTGACCCGTGATGCAATCGCCCCCGCTCACCAGCAATTCACCGCGGCCTTCGTGCAGGAAAGGCGTCGGAGTGTTGAAGGACTCCAGCGATTCCTCGCGGGCGTTGGCCGGACGCACCTGCCGCCACAAATCGCGCCCGGTCTGCGGATCCATGGCCAGGATGTAGGACTCGATCGGGCCATCGGTGCGCCCACGGCCCTGGACCGGCACATTCCGCTGCAGCACCTGCAGGTAAAGCCGGCCGTCGTGCAGGACGGGACTCGAGGAGAAGGTCCAGAGAAACGCGAACGCGCCATGGTCCTTCTGAATGTTCCGACGCCACACCTCCTTGCCTTCCACCGTGTAGGCCACGAGATCGCCCTGGCCGAAGAAGAACCAGACGTGCTTGCCGTCCGTCACGGGCGATGGGGACGCGTAGTTGCTGCGGTCGTCCTTGCGATCCCCCTCCGCCACCGTGTGGCGCCAAAGCTCCTTCCCGGTCTTGCGATCCAGCGCCATCGCCAGGAGCGACCGTGTCGCCGTCTCCGTGCTGCTCACGAACACCCGATCCCCGTGCACCACCGGAGTCGAAGCCGAGGGCCCGGGCATGGCCGCAGTCCACGCCACACCCTCCGTGCGACTGAACTTGTCCGGGAGCTTCTGGTCCGGCGCGGATCCATCGAAGTTCGGACCCCGCCATTGCGGCCAATCCTGGGCGGAGGCCGAAAGTCCAAGGGCGGCGACCAGCACCACCAGCGCGAAGGGAAGACGATTGGGGCTCATGGGACGCCGGAAAGATGGAGACGTCGCGGAGCCTGTCAAAAACGGAGTTCGAAAACCGACTCCCCCTGACACACCGGGGCTCACCACCATCCAGGGACCAGGCATCACCCCTCCGAGCTGGTTCGTGACGGGGCCGGAGGCAGGTCTCACCCCGGAACCGCGGGCTCAGTGTCCCATTGCAAACGCCGCGAGCGAAACGCAGTTGTGCACCACGTGCATGGCCAGCGGCGCCAGGATTGATCCGGAAACCGCGCGACCCACCCCCAGGAACACCCCGATCAACCAAACCTGCGACAAGTCCACCGCGTCGTACTGTCCCAGGTGCATCAGAGTGAAGACCAGCGAGGTCAGGATGATGGTGCCGAACACGCCGAGCCGAGATCGGCTCAGGCCGCTGAACAGGAATCCACGCAACAACACCTCCTCCGCCAAAGGCGCCGCCACCCCAACCGCGGTCCACAGCAAAGGGAGGTACACCGCGGTGGAATACAGTTGGGTGACGAACTCCGGCGACTCGCGCCCGAAGGCGGCGTTCAACCCCGCGATCAGCAACCCGACGGCGAGTTGCAGTCCACACCACCCCAACACGCTCCGCACCGGGATCGCTTTCACCGCCAGGTACTCCGCCACGCCCAGGCTCCGCCGCGCCCACGCCAGCACCCCACACCCCAGCACCATGACCGGGCAGGACACCACCATGGCCAGCGAAAGACTGAACCCAGTAAGCATGAACTCGGTGATGCGCGCCGTGGAAACCCCGTGCATGGCCTGCATCACCGCCAAAGGAATCAACGCGGCCCCCTGTGCGGAAACGTAGGAAACGAAGACCGCCGCCCCCAGCAGCACCGTGAGGAAAGGTCCCCAGGGTTGACGCCGATCCGGCTCTGGCAATGCCGCTCCGTTCAAAGTCCGCCCCCGGGTTCCCCCCGCAAATCCGCCATCGAAACCTCGGCCACCGTCCCGCGCACCAACGTGGCTGCCGTGAGCCGCTCCGCCGGGAAGGTCTGCGCCACCGCCACACAACGCATGCGCGCCGCCAATGCCGCCTGAATCCCGTTGACCGCATCCTCGATCACCACGCATTCCGACGGCTCCGCCCCCAGCTTCCGCGCGGCCGCCAGGAAAAGGTCCGGCGCCGGCTTCTTGTGCACCGCATCCTCCGCCGAAATCACCGCGTCCCACCACTCCGGGGGCAGCCCGATCTGACGAAGATTGGCCTCGATCTTCACCCGGTCCGCACTGGAGGCGACCGCCAAACGCACCCCCGCCGCCCGGATCTCGCGCGCCTTGGCGACCGCTCCCGGGAAGGCATGCAACCGAGTGGGCACCAACGCGAGATAGATCTCGTAGGTGCGCCGCTTCGCTTCGTCGATGTCCAGGGTCACGCCGTGTTTCTCTGCCACGCCTCCGATGTATCGGTTCTCCCCGGTCCCCACGAAAGGCAGGAAATCCTCCGGCGCCACCGGCACACCGCGCTCCCGGAACATCGCCACCGCCGCCTCGTTGATCAGCGGCTCGGAATCCGTCAGCACTCCGTCCATGTCGAAAATGACCGCCTTCAGCGCCATGACCGCATCACCCAAAAGGGCAGGAACCCAAAAGGCAAGCGCCGGATCCAGCAGCCTTTCCCCCTCCGCGTGCACCGGCATCCATTCCACACGAGCCCCGCCATGGATCGGTCGCGCACCCGTGCTGGGTTCGGTGCCGACGGGCGAGATTCGAGTTTCCCGGAGAGCCACCACGGTCCATGGTTTCGCCGCGCGGCGCGCGCCATTCGTTCGGTCCACGGCCGCGCCCACGATCCCCAGAGCCCACACCATGCTCGCCCGACGCGTCATTCCCTGTCTCGATGTCCACGCCGGTTTCGTCACGCGCGGACAACAGTTCGGCCGCGCCGAGTCCGGTGGGTTGCGCAACGTGGGGGATCCGGTCGAACTCGCGCTGCGCTACAATGAGCAGGGCGCCGACGAACTCGTCTTTTACGACATCACCGCCAGCGCCCAGGGCCGCGCCTCCATGGTCGCCGTGATCGAACGCGCCGCGGACCAGTGCTTCATGCCCCTCACCGCCGGCGGCGGCATCCGCACGGTCGAAGACATGTGGACCATGCTCCGCGCGGGAGCCGACAAGGTGAGCATCAATTCCTCGGCGATTCAGAATCCGGATCTGATCCGGGCCGGTGCCGAGAAATTTGGCAGCCAGTGCATCGTCGTTTCCATCGACGTCAAACGCACGTCGCCCGAAACCTGGGAGGTCTTTCTCAAAGGCGGACGCGAACGCGCCAACCTCGAGGCCGTTGCCTGGGCGGTGCGCGCCTGCGAACTCGGCGCCGGGGAAATCGTGCTCAACTCCATCGATGGCGACGGCATGAAGACGGGCTACGACCTCGAGATCACACGCCGTGTCAGCGAGGCAGTGCGCGTGCCGGTGGTGGCGAGCGGTGGTGCCGGGCACGTGTCGCACATGGCGGATGTCCTCCTGCTGGCCAAGGCCGATGCCGCGCTGGCCGCCGGCATCTTCCACAGCGGCGAATTCACCGTGCGCCAGGCCAAGGAACACATGGCTTCGCGCGGCATTCCGGTCCGGCTCTGACCGGATCCGCCCCCCATCCCCCGCAGCCCGCACGCGCGCGGACCCATTCCTTTCTGCGGTCGAGCCACCCGGTCCTGCTCCTGCCACCGCACTACGGCATCGATCCAGCGGGGACAGATGCGGTGCGCCGCGTGCCAATACTCCCGAAATATCCTGTTTCCACGCCGACCGGCATCCGTCAGCCTCCGCCCATCCCGCAGGTATGGCCTCGATCCTCGTCAGCACACGTGTGCCCGGACGCCACTCGCCTACCACCCCGGATTGGCGGGTCCCACTCCCTCCCGCTCGCACCGATTCCGAACCCCTGACCGTGCGCGCCTTGATCACGCGCGTGGTGCAGGAAGAACTCGCTGCATTCCGCTCGCGACAGCGGGAAGCCCGCTTGCGATGGATCCTCAGCGAGCGGAAGATCCTGACCGACGCTGCCCAGGGTCGCGTGCGACCAGGTCCCAGCGCACCCGCGCCGATAGCGTCGACCTCCCTCTCGGACGAGGGTGATCAGGCGGTCGCCAATGCCCTGCAGGCTTTCGAGGATGGCCTCTACCTGGTGCTCCTGGACGGCCGGGAACTCCGCCGCCTCGACGAGGTCGTTCATGTCCAACCGGAGAGCGTCCTCACCTTCCTCCGATTGACCTTCCTCGCCGGAGCCTAACCCCCTCCTCCGCCCTCTTCCCTCCCACCCGCCTTCACCATGCCCCTCTCCGAACGTGAGGTTCAGGAACAGCTGCGAACCGCGCTGGACAAAGACTGGCTTCCTAGACTTCTTGGAGCCGTCCAGCGCGTGCCGTCCGGCATGGCTCCCCTCGCCCTCGACCTGCTCGGCGTCGACGCGGATGGCCGAGAGCGAACGCCAGCCGAGATGCCCTCCTTCTTCGCGCGCGCGCAATCGATTGCGAATCTGTCCGCTGCGGATCGACAGGCCCTGTTCGAAGGCCTGTTTCCGGGGAAAGGGGCCGTCCTGGAGGGGGGCTGGCAACTGCTACGGAAACTCCCCTACCGGAATGGGTACCCCTGGCGCTGTCCGGTCGCCGAAGCGCCTGGGCTCCCGTCGCGACTGGAATGGTTGACCTCCATGACTGGCGCCCTGGGTGCCCTGGGAAACCGGCCGCTCTCCTGGTACGCCGTGTGGCATGGACGCACCTTCGCCCTCGATTTCAGCGGCCTCGGGGTCCTGCTCGCCGCCGGGATGGATCTCCCCGGAACCGACGCCGACGAACTGGCCGCGACCGTGCAACGCGTGCTCCAGGGAGGGGACGAGATCGGACGGCCCACACGCGAACTCATCCGCGCCTGCCTGCATACCCGCCGCCCAGGCATGAGCGAGTTTATCACCCAACACCTCCTGACCGCCGGGCGCGAGGAAGGACTCCGCGAGATGATCCTCGGTTGCGTCGACAGCTCGCGCGCCGAGGTCCTGCCTCAATTCGCACGACTGATCCTCGACCACGGCCTGGCGCGCTTCAGCTCGACTATCCAAGCCTTCAACGAGTGGTTCGGCTTCCCGTATGACGCGCCCACCGGGCCCTTGGTAAACCCGATGCTCCAGCAGACGCTTCGTTTGCTGGAGGACCCCGCCCACCGCGCGTCGAGCCTGGGTCACTCGGACGCGCAAACCGTGTTCCTCGCCCTCTGGGCCCAGGCCTTCGAGGATATCGGGCAACTGCAACTCGACACCCTCGACCAGTTGCTGGCTCATCCGCAGCCGGGCCAGCGTCTGGCGGCCGCCACGCTCGCGGCCAACCTCGACCGCGCGGTGGTCAGCAAACGTCTCATTCCACGCCTCGCCGACGAGGATTGGCGCGTCGTCAGAGTCGCGAACGAAGCGTTCCTCAACACCGCCGCCGAGTCGATCCAGGCGGCGGGTTTGTTTGACGCCCTCGCCGCCTTGCTCGACCGCATGCCGGCGAAGCTCCCGCCTCTCAAACCTTTGCTCTGGCCGTGGGAGACCCACGAGTTCAGCCCCGACCAGGTCCTCCAGGCTCTGCTCGCCAACCCCCACACGCGATCCCCCGCCCTCGCCGAGCCGTACGTTCCCAAACTCTCCGCCGCCGGCCGCGCCCTCTTTGCCGAGGCCCTGGCCAACTTCGACCACCACGACGCCGAAACCCAACGCATCCTGACCCGGCTTCTCCCCGACCCAAGCCCGGAGGTGCGTGCCATCGCAGCCCGCGCCCTGCGCGCCCAATCCTCCCTCGACCCGGCCCTCGCCCCCGAGTGGGAAGGAATGCTCAAACGCAAGACCGGCGAGGTGCGCGAACACGCGCTCGCACTGCTCGTGAAACTCTCCGATGCGCAGGCCCTGGAAAGCGCAGACCGCCTGCTCTCCGCGCGTGACGCTCTCACGCGGACCGGAGGTCTGGAACTCCTGAGGCAACTGGTGGCCGCCGGGCGGGTGTGCGAAGCCGCCCGACAACGGGTCGAGGCATTCCAATCCCGGGTCGTCAAAGTCTCGCCCCACGACCAGCCCCATGTGGATTCGGTGCTGAGCGCCTCGGTGCCACGCCTCTCCCTCGAGGATGCCCTCGGCCTCGCCCCCACCGCCCTGCGCACGCCTCCCCTCATCCCCCGCCCCCGCCCCGGACCATTCGCCTCGCCCACCTCGCGCGCACTGGCGGCGGCCTTGGAAGTGGAGGTCGAGAAACAAAGCGCGACGCGCTTTCGCCTGCGAAGCCCGTTCGATGACTCGGAGTTCGACGCCGATCTTGCCGCCGCGTTCAGCCATGCCGCCGTGCCCGAACGCGCCTCCCTCGTGCCCTCGGTGGAAAGTCGGGTGCCCCTGCGATCCACCTGGATGGACTGGCTTCGGCAGCGCGGACCCGATCTCCGCGATCCCGATGGCTTCGAGCTTCTCCGACTGCTGGCTCGCAAATTCGCGCGCTGGCGCGGAAGCCTCACCGAGTCCGCCCTCCCCGCCGCCGAACGCCAACGGCTGGAACCGTTCTTCGGACCGGACTGGGCCAAATCGGATTCCCAGAAGCGCTGGGCCACAGACTTCATGCCCTGGCTCCTGCGATGGGATCCGCCCCAAGGCGATTGGCCCGGATTCGTGCTGGATGGCTACGAGTCCACCCTCGCCCTGATACACGACGGCCCCTTTAACCATTCCTCCACCTGCTCGGAGGGCTGGTTGCACGTGGCACGATTGGGACGTGTCCTGTGGCCTGAACGCTGGCGCCCGGCGCATCACGCACGACTGTGGCGTATCCTGCGTTGGAGGGATGACATGGCGCGCGAGGGACGCGCGCGGATCACGCTCTCGTTGCCGGCGGAGAACCCCCGCTCCAAGGTGCTGGCCGCGCTTCAGCAGGCACAGACGACCGTCGCCTCGGACCCCTGCTGGCGCGGCAGTTTCGACGATGGCGTGGCTGCCTTCGCCACCGGGGGCGCCACCGAAGCCGACTTGCTGGATCTCCTCCTGTCGAACCGCGAGACCCTGCGCGCGATCTCCCAACGCCCCATCCCGCGATGGCTTCCCGAATGCCCCGCCCTTCGCCCTGTTCTCGCCCGCGCCACGGAACGCCTGCTCGAGATCGAACTCGCGCGCGGTGACATCCCCACCCCGGCGACGCGGCCCTGCCTCTGCCTGCGCTCGCTCGAGGGTATGTCCGCCTTCGCCCGACTCCTGGCCGCCCTGGGAGATCAACCCTTCGAACGCCAATCCGGCGCGGGCCAGGATCGGCGTTCGGTGTTCAGCGATCTCCTGGGCCGCTGTCATCCCGCGCCGGACGAAACCCCGGAACGCTTCGCGCGTTTCATCAAAGACCTCGGCCTGACCCCCGAACGCCTTGTGGAAGCCGCCGTCTTTGCCCCGCAGTGGGCGCGCCATGTCGAAACCGCCACCGCTTGGTCCGGCCTCGCCCAGGGAATCGCCTGGATCCACGCCCATACCAAGGTCGCGGACAGCGACCTCTCCCCCACCGACCAGGCCACCTGGAAAGCCGAGATGGCCCAGCACTCACCCCTCAGCGGGGACGACCTGATGGACGGCGCCGTGGATGTCACGTGGTTCCAACGCCTGTAC
>JADLFD010000686.1 GCA_020845805.1 Verrucomicrobiales bacterium
CGCCGAATGGGGTTGGCGAATGGGATGAGCGGGAGCGGTGGAGCGAGCGCCGTCTCACGACGGCGGCTACGGGACGGAGAAGTAGCCGCGGACGTGAGTCCGCGCTGGAGGGCGTTGGCGAACGGGATGAGCGGGAGCGGTGGAGCGGCCAAGTGAGCGCCGTCTCACGACGGCGGCTACGGGACGGAGAAGTAGTCGCGGACGTGAGTCCGCGCCGACCGGGCGTCAAGTCAGCGCAACGGCTTCTGCCATTCCCAACGCTCGCCAAAGAACCCTGCGCTCACGATCTCTCCCGGCGTCCGTGCCGTCGGCGGGGTGCGCACGTCCACCACCGCCCAGTCCGGCAGTTTCGGCGTCTGCCTCGCGTTATTGAGATAGTCGTATTCACGAAACGTGAAACCGCTGTTGAGCACCACGTACCGTTCCGGGTTCAGAGGGTTGGGATAAATCAGGACCGGCACGCACCGTTCCACCGGATGGTCGCCGGCCGGAGTGTGGACTCCTTGTGCATCCCAACGCAGGGGAAGCCGATCCGCGATGCGGCGAAGCAAAGCATTGCTGGCGGGATCGCCCCAGAGCACGACGTGGTGGGAAGCCAGATCGGCGTCGGTGACGGCGGTGTCGTCCACCACGCGCACGTCCCCACGGTACTGACTGCGCCACTCACGGATGGCGCGCTCCAGTTCGCGTGCCGTCCACGCCCCGATCTCGGGTCCGAGGGCGGCGCCGGTGGGTCGCACGAAAAGGAATGCGTCCATGAAGGCATCGTCGATCGGCCCCTGGAGTCCAGAGCGTTTGCGCAATCCCGACGCAGGTCGCGCCCCGGTCACCCATCCGCTTTCGGTGCGGTGGAAGCTCGAGGTCCAGGATCGATCCGACCCCGGCAGGGCGCCGGCCAGTGTGGTGCCGTCGAGCACGACCCGGGGCTTTTGATCTGAGGGCAGGGTGAACAGCCCGGCTTCGATCTCGAGCGTCAACGCGGTGACGTTGGTGGTGACGATGTGAAACGTGCCCTCGTCACGGCGTTCGGCCACCACGCGGGCGGGGGACCAATGCTGGCCGAGTTCGTCCACCCGCACCCAGGCCATGCGCGGGTAGCGCAACGTATGCGTCACGAAATGTACGGTGCGCGGGAAGGGGTCTCGACCTTGGGCGGCGAGGGCGTCGAGGCGTCGGTTGAGGTCTTGTTTGGCCGCCTCGGAGTAGGAATGTCCCATGCCTGCGCCGATCACGTGGGTCAGCGCGAGGCCTTCCTCGGCCATGGCCTTTTCCATCGCCTGCGCAGCCTGGATCTGACGGTCTTTCTCACCGCTGTAGGCCACCAGGGGAACCATGCGCACGTTGGCGGCGTGTGCGGTGCCATCGTACCAGCGCCAGAGCAGAGGCTCCCAGGGCGCAGGCTTGAGGGATTCATTCTGGAAGACCCGCAGGAACTCGGCTGTCTCGCTGAAGCCTGCCCCGGGCGCGGCCGCGGCCCATCGCCACGCATGGTGGGTGGCGAAATGCCAACAGCTCGCGCCACCCAGGGAGAAGCCGCGCACCACGAGTCGGTCCTCGTCGATCGGATAGCGTGCGCGCACCTGATCGAAGGCTTCCCAGGCGTCGGTCTCGCCGGCGAAGCGGGACCCGTTGCAGTACCGGCCGTAGGGATGCAGGACGAAGGCGTCGCGCGGCGCGAACTCTCCGGCGCGGCGCATGCGTTCGTCGAGGAACGCCAGTTCGCTCAGGGTTTCCCCACGCCCGTGAAACCAGAAGTCCAGGCGGTAAGGCTGACGAGCCGCGGGTTGGAAGGTGTCGGGGACGACCAATCCGTAAGGCTGGACCGAACCGTCGAGTCGGGAGCGGTATCCGCGGACGACCGGTCCGCGGGCCTCGGTCCAGTAGGGGGTTGGCTCTCCGCGCAGCGCCGTGGCGCGTCGTGCGCCTTCGTCGAGCAGGCGTTGCGCCGCGCTGGAGCCTTCGGGCGCGGAGAATTCGTTGGTCTTGAAGAACTCGTTGTAGCGCAGTGCCCAGTCGACGGCCTTGTGAAAGATCTCCAGGTCCGGAAGCAGGGCCAGCCGCGCGGGTTGGCGCGCGAGGTCGCGTCGGAGGGCTTCGATTTCGCGCCCCAGGGACTCCGTGCGCGCGCTCAGGCTGGCCCGGATGTCGTCCGGCACGGGCAGACCAGGAGGCGGGACGGGGCGCACCTGATCGGCCCGGTTGTCCGCCGGGCCGTCGCCCAGCGCCTGCCGAGCGAGGCCGCAGCCCAGGGTCAGGCAGAGGGCCAGGAGGGAACGCACGGTTGGGACGAGGGCAGGTCGGCGCATGGGTGCGCGCAGCGAAGCAGGTGTGAGCCGGGCTGGCAACGGTGCCTTGCCTTCACACCGCAACCTGATCAACCTCACCACGCTCCCCCCACTTGGAACTAATCCATCCCATGAGCCCATTCCATCTTGCTACGGCCCGTGATCGGATCCGGCACGGCGGCTTCACGCTGATCGAACTCCTGGTGGTGATCGCCATCATCGCCATCCTCGCAAGCATGATGCTTCCCGCCCTGAGTCGGGCGAAGGCGAAGTCGACGCAGATCAAATGCGCCAACAACGAGAAGCAGATCGGTCTCGCGTTTCTGATGTACGCCGACGACAACGCGGATTCGTTCATGCAGCAGCAGGACTGGCACGCCAGCGGCGGGTCGAACGGGACCTACAGTGTGTTCGTCGCCGCCACCAATCGGCCGCTGAACAAGTACACCCAGGCCTACGAGCTCTTTCGCTGTCCCAACGATCGCGGGGACCAGCTCAACGCCACCCCGGTGAAGAACTGCTATCTGAAGTACGGCAACAGTTACCTGCCGCAATGGCAGCACGACTCCTTCCGCACCCGGCACGTGCTGGGCGACCTCGGTGCCGCGCGCGGTTCTTATGAGAACCTGCCGATGAAGACCTCGGATCTGGTGCAAGGACCCTCGAACAAGATCCTGCAGGGGGATTGGGCGTGGCATTCCAATCGCGGCAACACCGACACCAAGAGCATCTGGCACAACTACAAGGGCAAGAGCCGGTTCAACATGCTCTTCGGCGATGGTCATGTGGAGTTCTACCAGTTCCCGCCTCCCAACGAGATGATGGGCTGGATCTTCAGTCCGGCGCCGACCTCGACTTGGAAATGGTGGTGAAGGGGCAAGGGCCCCGGGGTTCGGCGGGCCGGGGAAGGCGTGGGCTGGGATCCCTTGGGAAGGCGGGCGCGGGGCGGGGCGGTGAGGCGAGGCATGATTTTCGGCCAGATTGCCGCTCAAGCGTTGGAGAGCTTCGGCCGATAAGGCCGGTATGAATGCCGTGGGCTCTTCGGTCACGACGCTGCTCGACAGCGCGTTGCATGCGGAAACCGCACGGCAACAGTCAGACGTGGCACTGCTCCGCAAAGCGCAGGATCTGGTGAAGCAACAGGGCGAAGCCATGGTCCAGGTGCTCGAACAGGCCGGGAATCCGCCTCCGGTGGATCGGCTCGACACCTACGCCTGAGCGCTCGTTGCCGGGGGTGACTTTCTCCCCGCGCCTGGTCCCCTGGAGGTGAGTTGGAACGGGGGTTCTGTCCGCGGTTTCACTGCGCGCCATGCTGAGTTTTCGAGGGCTCGAACCGCTTCCGCGCGCGAGCATCGCCAAAATACCGCTTGTCACCCTCCTGGCGCCTGATACTTTGCGCGTCCATTTTTTCGGGTATGAAGGCAGACATTCATCCGCGCTACGAACCGGTCGAAATCCGCTGCGCCTGCGGCAACGTGATTCAAACACGCTCCACCCGTAAGGGCCCGCTGATCATTGGTATTTGCAATGCCTGCCACCCGTTTTACACCGGGACGCAGAAGTTTGTGGATACCGCGGGTCGCGTGGACAAATTCCAGCAGCGTCTCGCGAAGACGCAGGCGGCGCAGGCCGCGTTTGCAGCTGCTTCCGGCAAGAAGAAGAAGTAGGCACCGGTCAATCTTCCCGCCCGCCAGGTCCTTGCGGCCTCGCGGGCGGGTTTCTTTTTTGGCTCCTTGGATCTGGCCCCTCACATCACGCGGTTCAGCCGCCGGTTGACGGAGGTCGAGGCCGCGCTCAGCGAGCCGGACGCCTTCGCCAACGCGCAGCGGGCGCAGGACCTGTCGCGCGAGTACTCGCGCCTCAAGGAACTGGTCGCCACCGGGAAGGCCTATCTCGCCGTCCGCGACGAACTGGCCGCCAACCGTGAGTTGCTCGTCTCCGAGGCGGCCGGATCCGAGATGGCGCAGATGGCCGGGGAGGAGGTCCAGCGCCTGGAGCGCGAGGAAGCCCGGTTGGCGCTCGAGGTGCAACGCGGGTTGCTGCCTCCCGATCCCACCGATTCCCGCAACACGATCTTCGAGATCCGCGCGGGCGCCGGCGGGGCGGAGTCAGCGCTGTTCGCGGCCGACCTGTACCGGATGTACTCGCGGCACGCCGAGGCGCGCGGGTGGAAGGTGGAGGCCATGGACGCCAGTCCTTCCGACCTGGGCGGCCTGAAAGAGGTCATTTTCAGTGTGTCCGGTCAGGACGTGTACCGGCGCATGAAGTTCGAGAGTGGCGTGCATCGGGTGCAACGCGTGCCGGCCACGGAGGCGCAGGGGCGCATCCACACCAGCACCGCGACGGTGGCCGTCCTGCCGGAGGCCGAGGAGGTCGACATCGAGATCCGGC